>CAYUNU010000028.1:0-17128 GCA_964446195.1 uncultured Porphyromonadaceae bacterium
CCATGATGCTCGATCATAGTCATGAAATCCGCCAGCACCTGTGTAGGATGATACTCGTTTGTTAAGCCATTCCAGACAGGAACACCCGCATATTCTGAGAGTTCCTCAACCACTCTTTGCCCATATCCGCGATACTCAATACCGTCATACATCCTGCCAAGCACCCTGGCTGTGTCCTTCATCGACTCTTTGTAACCTATTTGTGATCCGGATGGCCCTAGATAAGTAACATGAGCACCCTGATCCAAAGCCGCAACTTCAAACGCACATCGTGTACGCGTTGAAGCTTTTTCAAAGATCAAGGCTATATTCTTGCCTGTAAGTCGTGGCTGTTCATAACCACCATATTTTGCTGCTTTCAAATCCATTGAAAGATCCAGCAAGAACTCTATCTCCCTCGGTGTGAAGTCTAATAGTTTTAAAAAACTTCTGTTTCTCAGATTAAATGCCATTTTCCTAAGTATTATTCTTTAATTAAATCATTGTTATCGTAAGCCATGGTTATTTTAGTCCCGAACGACTTATCCTCAAGCTTGAAAGCATCTGTAATGATGGCCTTTTGCCCTCCATTCTTTATAAATTCCAGACAGGCTCTGATCTTTGGAGCCATGCTCCCCTCAGAGAATTGACCTTTTTCCAGGTGCTTCACAGTATCCTCATAATCAAGAAACTCAAGTTTCTCCTGATCAGGTTTCTTGAAATTACTATATACAAAATCTACATCAGTAAGGATGTAGTACTCATCTGCCTCTATCCTGGTCGCCAGTAAAGATGATGCCAGATCCTTATCAATAACAGCTTCAGCAGCCTTTAATTTGCCATCAGCATCATACATTACAGGAATACCTCCCCCTCCGGCTGCAATCGTTATTACACCCTCGCGAGCCAAAGTACTGATCACTTTTTGATTGATGATTTGAACCGGCTTGGGAGAAGGAACAACACGCCTCCAGCCATCTTTTACCTTGACCTCCTCCTTGAATTCCCATGAATTCAACTCTCCTAGTTTATCCGCATCCTCTTTACTATAAATCTTACCAACTCTTTTGGTAGGATTATTGAAGGCAGGATCATCACTCTCCACAACCACAGCCGTAACCAATGTAACAACCTCTTTGTCAATATTATGCTTTCTCAAAATATTCCGCAACATCCTCTCGATCATGTACCCGATGCCACCCTGAGAATCAGCTACGCAGATATCAAGAGGCATTTGAGGGATATTATACATCTGCTCACCTGCCTCATTTCGCATGAGAATATTACCCACCTGAGGACCATTGCCATGGGTAAGAACCAGATCATAGCCCTCATTAATAAGAAATATCAAATTCTCAAGTGTATCGGTAGTATTCTGCTCCTGTTCATCTATGGTTCCCTGCTGGTCTCCACGAAGAAGAGCGTTACCTCCTAAAGCAATAACAGCTAGTTTTTTCATCGCCTTTTAATTGGGGAATACAAAGCTAAAAATATTTTTGAATTTCACTCGTTACTATGGTGCCAGATTAGCTATGAATACAGTATTTCTAAGCAAGAACCAAGATTTCATTTTGGAGCATATTTTTTCTAATTTAGGCAATTAATGTTCTCCCGAAATTACGCTTATTTAACAAGAATATATACGACCTTATAGAATGGCCAAAGCCAAAAAAAAGAAGCCAGCTTCAGCAAAAAAGAAAAGAAAGCTGAAAATCAATATCGATAACCGCATAAGGATAGTCCTTGGTCTGACATGTCTTTTCATTGCAATTTATGCAGGGATATCCCTAATTTCATATTTTTTCACATGGCAGGCTGATCAGAGCATTCTCGATCTTGACCAGGGCGGAGTCCTCGCTGATTCTGGTATTAAAGCAGAAAACTGGGCTGGCAAAGGAGGGGCACTAATTGGCAACCTGCTTATTTACAAATGGTTCGGCATATCATCTGTAATATTTGTCTTGCTAACCGGACTGATTGGCCTGGCTCTGCTTGGCTCAAAGCCAATGCCCTTAGGCAGGACTATAAAGTACTCTCTAATTATGGTTATATGGCTATCGATTGGATTGGCTTTTACTTTTGGTGATACCCTATTCTTGCTCGGCGGCGGACATGGTAAATATATTTCAGAATGGCTTTCTGCTCTCCTTGGATCTCTCGGAACAGGGATACTCTTAATCGTTACCGGACTTATTTTAGCTGTATTTATCTTCAGGATAACTCTTGAAAGACTAAGTATTTTCAGGAAAAAGCAAAACTTCCTTAACATCGATGAGGAGAGTGATGATGAAGAACAGCCCTTTGAAATTGTGGATCGTGATCCTGATAAAAATGACGAGAACTCCTTCATCGATGGCCCTGTATCTGTGTCAGTTGATGAGAACGATCATATTGAAGTAGATTTTAATCCTGATGTGCCCGACCGACCTACTAGAGACAAAGAGGAGATCGACAATGATAATATTTCTCCCGAGATGACAGTAGAGAATACTACTGAACGTAAGGAAGAAACCGCTAGCAAAAAAGGGCCTGGAATGATGGAGGATTATGACCCTACTCTGGATTTGGAAAACTTCAAGTTTCCCGGACTGGATCTGCTGCAGGATCACTCAACAGGTAATACCAAGGTAAGTGATGAAGAGCTTATAGGAAACAAGAATAAAATTGTGGAGACTCTTGGTAACTATAAAATCACCATTGAAAAAATTAAAGCTACTATTGGGCCAACAATAACACTCTATGAAATTATTCCTACCCCCGGTATACGCATATCAAGAATAAAAAACCTCGAGGATGACATTGCCCTGAGCTTGTCTGCTCTAGGTATAAGGATAATAGCACCAATCCCAGGCCGCGGAACTATCGGGATTGAGGTACCTAACAGAAAACCCGAAATAGTTTCAATGTTTTCTATTCTTAATTCAAAGAAATTTCAGGAATCAACAGCTGAATTACCAATCGCCCTGGGGAAGACTATCTCTAACGAGACCTACATGCTTGACCTGGCTAAAATGCCTCACCTCCTGGTTGCCGGGGCAACCGGTCAGGGTAAATCAGTAGGCCTAAATGCCATTATTGCTTCAATCCTATACAAGAAACATCCTTCTCAAGTGAAGTTTATTATGGTCGACCCAAAAAAGGTTGAACTTACTCTTTACAGCCGAATGGATAAGCATTACCTTGCTCAGATTCCCGACGCTGAAGAAGCTATTATCACCGACACCAAACAAGTGATCTTTATGCTCAACTCCCTTAGTACGGAGATGGACGACAGATATAATCTGCTCAAAAAAGCTGAGGTTAGAAATATTAAAGAGTACAATAGCAAGTTTATTAAAAGACGCTTAAACCCGGAGAAAGGTCATCGCTACCTACCATATATCATCATGATTATTGATGAGTTTGCCGACCTGATAATGACAGCCGGAAAAGAGATTGAAATACCTCTTACTCGTATAGCACAGCTTGCCAGGGCCATTGGCATACACATGGTTATTGCAACCCAAAGACCATCAACTAATATTATTACGGGCACCATCAAGGCAAATTTCCCGGCCAGAATAGCTTTCAGGGTGTCATCAATGATTGACTCCCGGACAATTCTGGATAGTCCCGGTGCAAACCATCTCGTGGGACGCGGAGATATGTTGGTTTCTGAAGGTGCCGATCTGGAAAGATTGCAATGTGCATTCATTGATACCCCTGAAGTTGAGGCGGTAACAGAACATATAAAACAACAGCAAGGATACCCGGGCCCATGGCTCCTACCCGAACCAAGAACCGAAGAAGGTGATGAAAATGCACCGGTCAGTCTTGATAAACTTGATGAGCTTTTTGAGGAAGCTGCCCGTTTAGTGGTCACCTCTCAGCAAGGATCCACATCCAGTATACAGAGGAAATTCTCTATTGGATACAACCGAGCCGGCAGAATTATGGACCAACTGGAAGCTGCAGGGATAGTAGGACCAGCAGATGGAAGCAAACCAAGACAGGTATATTTTACCGATGCCTATAGCCTGGAAAAATTTCTGAATAAGCAAACTGGAGGCGAAATCTAAAAACAATATTATAAAAAAGGAACTTAGTTCTCCTCATTAAAAAAAATGGAGCAGAATTTGTATCTGTAAAAAAAATAAGCTCATGAAATATATCTTTTTACAACTAACTCTAATACTTGGAATGCTTGCCGCTAATGCGCAATCAGATCCCGGTGCAATCCTCGATAAAGTATCATCTACACTGCAGTCATATGAGGCCATACAAGCCGACTTCTCCTTTTCGCTGGAGAATAAGGAGGCTGATATTCATGATAAATACGAAGGGAGCCTCGTGATGCAGGGAGAAAAATTCAGATTATCCCTTATGGGAATGCTCGCCATCAGTGACGGCAAAACAATGTGGGTTTATATGGAAGAGTTCAATGAAGCAAATATTATGGATCCTTCCGATAGCGACTTTTTTAATCCCAAAAGCATATTTAGTATTTATAAAGATGATTTTAACCTTAAATACCTGGGCAAGGAAAATGGGAAAGATAAGATTGAACTGATCCCAAAGGAAGAAAATGATAATTATAAACTGTTAATCCTGCAAACAGATCCTACTAAAAATCAGATAAATGAAGTTTTCTACGAAGGACTTGACGGCAATAACTATATCATAAAAATCAAAAATATGTTGACAAGCATCCAGCTTGACGATAGGTTTTTTATTTTTGACAAGACAAAATATCCCGGAGTGGAGATTTATGATATGCGTTAATTGAACCCTAAGCCCTTTATATGCAAAATATTACTCTCGTTCTTATCTTCCTTACTGTTCCCGTTTTAATAATTTATTTGTGCGAAAGATTCCAATGGGTCAACAAAGTTGGAGCAATACTTTGGGCATATGCCATAGGTATAATCCTGCGACTGCTAAATATTGTGCCGGCAACACCCATGGATCCCGTTGTTGAAATGTCGGCAATGACAATACCCCAGTGGATTTCTGAATTAACTATACCATTGGCCCTCCCACTTTTGCTTTTTTCCCTCAACTTCAGAAAATGGTTAAAACAAGCAAAGAACACTCTATTAAGTATGATACTGGCATTTGTATCTGTAATATCTATGGTGGTACTCGGCTTTTTTATTTTTGGACCTAACCTGGAGGAAGGATGGAAGGTGTCGGGATTGCTGACTGGCGTATACACCGGAGGAACGCCAAATATGGCAGCAATAAAAACAGCACTGGAAGTTAATCAGAACACATATATCCAAACCCATACCTACGATATGGTGATAAGCCTTATATGGTTCATCTTTATCATTACAATCGGACAAAGAGTACTAAACCTTGTGCTACCAAAATCAATTCCATCAAGCTCAGTTAATGGTAATACAGAAGACATTGATACTGCCGAAATGGATTCCTTCAAAGGGATCTTCCAAAAGAGAATTTTTTTTCCCCTGATAGTGGCCTTTGGCATATCCATTTTGATCTTCGGTTCAGGATTTGGGCTCATGAGCCTCGTCCCCGAAAATGCCAAAACAACTGTTATCATACTGTATATTACAACAATGGGAATTGCCGCCTCTTTTATTCCAAAAATCAATAGAATAAAAAAATCATTCCAGCTTGGGATGTACTTAATAATAGTATTTAGTATGGCAGTAGCCTCTATGGCAGATTTGAAAAGCTTGGTGAATATCTCTACAGATCTATTCCTATACGTCTTACTGGCTGTTTGGGGCAGCCTGATCATTCACATTATTCTTTCTATGATCTTCAAAGTAGATACTGATACAGTGATAATTACATCTACCGCCTTAGCATTTTCACCTCCATTTGTGCCAGTCGTTGCAGCTGCTTTGAACAATAAAGATGTGATTATAACAGGGCTCACTGTGGGAATCATAGGCTATGCTATAGGTAATTATTTCGGAGTCAGCCTAGCCTACCTCCTCCATGGGTTTATGTGATAATGCGGTCGCGGTTGGCCTGTACCCTTAAAACCCATTTAGTGGAATAGTAACTGTTGGTATCAAGAGTAAAAAGCCAAGTATTATCAGGATAATGATAAAAGGAGTTACCCATTTAAGCCACTTTTCATAGGGTATCTTTGCCACTCCCAATACTCCAATTAATACTCCTGATGTTGGAGTAATCATGTTAGTGAACCCATCTCCAAACTGAAATGCAACAACTGTAGCCTGTCTGGACAAGCCAATCAGATCAGAAAACTGCGACATCATTGGCATGGTAAGAGCAGCTTTACCCGAACCGGATGGGATAAAGACATTTAAAAGAGTTTGGAAGAAATACATTACACTCACCGAGGCAAGCTGTCCAAAATCCGACATGGCCTGTGACACCCCATAAAGAATCGTATCAATAATCTTTCCCTCATTGAGAATTACTATAATACCTCCTGCCAAACCAATAACCATTGCAGCCGAAAGAATATCAGCTGTTCCTGCAATAAAAAGCTTAGTAATCTTATTGCCACTATAACCCATCGAAACACCCGAAAAAATACCTAAAGCAAAAAACAATGTGGCAATCTCCATAACATACCATCCATAGCCCATAACGCCAACAATAAGAAATAGCATTGTGAAGGTCAACAATTGCAGAATAAAGAAATGAATGGATTTTTTAAGACTAAATCCCCCGGTAATAATAAATAATCCTGATATAATGGGCAGGGCAGGCAGGGAATACTCAGCAGTTCCTATAGCCATAACAGTTATCGGCTCAATAAAGGAGATATAGACCAGAACAACCGACAAAAAAACATAAACTAACCAGGCTGCTATGGGCTTCTTTCTGTCTATCTCATCAAGGTTAACAGATCCTCTTTCCCTCCAATAAGCATCCTCCTCATAAACAAGTGATTTCCTTGGGTTTTCCCTAACCTTATTGGCATACCTGAGAATATAGGCAATACCCACTGCATTTATTACTATCCAGCAAAAAAATCGATATTCAATCCCCGAAAAAAGAGGTAAATGAGAGAGCCCCTGAGCTATACCAATAGTAAAAGGGTTGAGGATAGCCCCAGCGAAACCAAGTCCAGCAGCCACAAAAACCATACTGACTCCTGTTATACTATCATATCCCATAGAAATGGATAAGGGAACAAATATGATGATAAAAGCTATCGTCTCTTCACTCATTCCGAACACAGCACCGAAAAGGCTAAACAACAGCATTATACCTGTTATTATAATGTTGTTGACTCCTAAAAAAGCCATTAACCTATTCCTCTCCAGCTTTTTGGTCATCTGCAAAAAAGAGTAAATGCCAACATCAATAGCTCTGGAATGATTCATAATCCAGAAAGCACCACCAATCAGAAGAACAAAAGCAATTATGTTCGACGTATTAACAAAGCCTTTAAAAATTGCAGAAAAGACCTGCCAGGTTTGGGGCTGACTATCAACCTGATGATAGGATCCATTCACAACGACCTCTCTGACAGTACCATTTACATCAATATCCTCACGGGCATATTCACCACCCGGAATAAACCAACTCAGAATCGCAGAAAAAATGATAATAAAGAAGATAATTACATAGGTGTGAGGAACTTTTTTTAGCATTTGGAAAAATAAATAATATTAAGCGAAAATGATAATAGCAAAGCTCCTTTTATATTGTAAAAAATATTCCAAATTTTACAGAACCAACACAATGTGTAAATTACACTATGAATAAAAAAGAAATAGTCTCAGCAATCCGCGCCTATATGGCTGATAATGGGCTTGATGCCTGCATAATCCCATCAACCGACCCACACATGGGTGAATACATACCTTCTCATTGGGCAACTCGGGAATGGGTATCTGGCTTCACCGGATCGGCAGGCACAGTAGTAATCACAATGGATTTTGCCGGTTTATGGACCGACTCCAGGTATTTTCTTCAGGCGGAAGAACAGTTAATGAACAGTGGAATTGAGCTTGTTAAGCTAGTAATACCGCATACCCCTGAGTACCTGAAATGGTTGGCCAATAATCTTAAAAAAGGTAACAAAGTGGCTATTGACGGCAATGTGATTTCAATTAGTATGAAAAGGCAAATTGAATCAAGCCTAAAAACTGCCGGAATTATTCTCGACTCAAATATCGACATCCCATCCAAGGTATGGAAAAACAGACCTGCCCTCCCCAAGACTCTCGTTTTTGATCATGAGGTAAAATATGCCGGTGAGTCAAGAGTAGCAAAAATTGAAAGGATACGGGAGATAATGGCGCAGGAAAAATCCGATTACCTTTTGGTCTGCACTCTTGATGAGATAGCCTGGCTATTCAATCTTAGAGGCGCAGATGTGCAGTTCAATCCTGTTTTTGTTAGCTATGCTCTAATCACAAAAAAAGAAGCCATTCTATTTACCGATCCGGATAAAATTCCTTGCCTCTTGATGAATAATATGCAGGAACAGGACATTAGCTTCATGGCGTACAACGATATTGGACTGGTATTATCTACCCTTGCAGATAATACCTCAATATTACTGGATCCTTCTAAAACGAATTCTCGACTTCTAGCGTATATACCTGAATACTGCAACATCAAAGAAGATCTGGGGCTCGTCACCCAGCTTAAATCTATCAAGAATAGCGTGGAGATTGAAGGACTGAAGAAAGTTATGGTTAAGGATGGCATTGCCTGGGTCAAGTTTCTACATTGGCTCGACATAAATGTTGGCAAAATAACAATCACAGAATTATCGGCTGCCCAAAAGCTTGAGTCCTACAGGGCAGAGCAGAACCTTTATCAGGGTGCCAGCTTCCACCCTATTTCTTCCTTCTCGTATCATGGTGCAATAGTACATTATAGCGTTGACGAAAATTCATCCATTGAACTTAAGGCAGATAGTATTTACTTATGTGATACCGGAGGGCACTACCTGGATGGCACCACAGATACCACCCGAACCGTCACTCTAGGTAATGTTACTGAACAACAAAAATCAGATTTCACTCTGGCACTTAAAGGTACTATGGGTGTCAGTATGTTACGTTTTCCAAAAGGTACAAAGGGATACCAGATGGATATCCTGGCAAGAAAAGCCCTGTGGGATTTTGGTCTGAATTATGGTCATGGTACAGGTCATGGAGTGGGATTTTTCCTGAATGTACATGAGGGGCCACAGACCATTGGCTCCGGAGCATCAGGACATATGAGCACCTCAATGCAGCCAGGAATGGTCACAACTGTTGAACCTGCAATATACCGTGATGGCCAGTATGGTATGAGAACAGAGAATGTCACATTGGTTATTGAGGATATCGAAAATGAATATGGCACATTCTACCGTTTTGAAACTCTAACACTGGCACCAATAGATCTAAAACTGATAAATCCAAAGCTCCTTAGCCCAAAAGAAAAGGAATGGCTGAATAGTTATCATCAGGAAGTATTTAAGAAACTTAGGTCTGGTCTGAATGATGAGGAGCTAAGTTGGCTGAAAGAAAACACAAGGGCAATATAGATTTTATGGCTATCCTGATTAAAAATATCAAATCCCTACTTCAGGTTGATAGAAAAGGTACTGCTGTGGTCAGTGGTAGGGACATGGCATCGCTTCCTACTATTGACAACTCATTCCTCTGGATCAATAAGGGTCTTATTGAAGACTTTGGTCCAATGGCCGACTGCAAGTATAACAATGGTCAGGTTATTGATGCTCAAGGAAAATTGGTTTTACCTGCTTTTTGCGACCCCCACACCCATCTGGTTTATGCAGGAAGCAGAGAGATGGAATATATCGATAAGATTAGAGGTTTATCTTACGAAGATATAGCCAAAAGAGGTGGCGGAATCAATAATAGTGCTGCTTTGTTACGTAAGACAAGCGAAGAAAGCCTGTACCAGCAGTCGATGCATAGAATAAAGGAAGTAATATCATTCGGTACAGGAGCCATTGAGATAAAAAGCGGATATGGACTTGACACCGAATCAGAACTAAAAATGCTAAGGGTCATCCGAAGGATTAGTGAAGACAGCCCTTTAAGCGTTCGTGCCACATTCCTGGGGGCTCATGCTGTACCTCTTGAATACAAAGGAAGGCAATCTGAGTATGTCGACAAGCTTATTAATGAAATGTTGCCGGCTGTTGCAGCCGAGGGACTGGCTGATTTTATTGATGTATTTTGTGACAGGGGGTTTTTCACGGTTGAAGAAACTGATCGCATCCTCAGTGCAGCAGCAAAATTTGGGATGAGACCAAAAATCCATGCCAATGAGCTGGATACCTCCGGTGGCATACAGGTTGGAGTTAAAAACAAGGCTTTATCTGTTGATCACCTCGAATTTACGGGAGAAAAAGAGATTGAAGTGCTACTAAATTCCGGTACGATGCCTACCCTCTTACCGGGAGCTGCCTTCTTTTTAGGTATGGATTGGCCTCCGGCAAGAAAAATGATAGACTCAGGGCTGCCTCTGGCACTGGCAACTGATTTCAATCCAGGATCCTCACCAAACGGAGACATGAAGCTCATTATGTCACTGGCATGCATAAAGTTAAGAATGTTGCCTTCCGAAGCACTGAACGCTGCAACCATCAATGCTGCTTATGCTATGGGGCTCGAAAAAGACTTGGGAAGCATCGATAAAGGCAAAAAAGCAAATATCATAATAACTAAAGACGTCCCAAGCATGGAATACCTACCCTATGCTTACGGCTCACAACTTATCAACACAGTAATCCTAAACGGAAAAATAACAGACTGACATGGCAAAGCAACTTATAGAATGTGTACCCAACTTCTCCGAGGGAAAAGACATGGGGATCATCAAACAGATTACCAATCAGATTGAATCGGTAGAAGGAGTGAGGCTTCTGGATGTAGATCCCGGCAAAGCAACAAATCGCACTGTAGTGACTTTTGTGGGAACTCCTGATGAGGTAGTGGAAGCAGCTTTCCTGGCTATAAAAAAAGCCTCTGAGGTGATAGATATGTCGCACCACAAAGGCGAACATCCCAGGTTTGGAGCAACTGATGTTTGTCCATTTGTCCCAATAGCCAATATCAGTATGGAAGAGACAGTTAAATATGCTCACAAGCTGGCTGAACGGGTTGGAACTGAGCTACAGTTTCCAGTATATTGCTATGAATTTGCATCCTTAAAAGAGAGCAGAAGAAACCTGGCAAATGTGAGAAGCGGCGAATATGAAGGTCTCAAACAAAAACTTATTGATCCTGAATGGAAGCCTGATTTCGGACCGGCAAAATTTGTTGCCCATACCGGAGCAACAGCTATTGGTGCGAGGAATTTTCTTGTTGCTTATAATGTCAACCTTAACACCACATCCACACGAAGAGCCAACGCTGTTGCTTTTGATGTAAGGGAAGCAGGACGTGTTAAAAGAGAAGGAGATCCAGTAAGTGGCAAGGTAGTGCTGGACGAAAAGGGCAACCCCGTAAGAGAAGCAGGCAGTCTGAAAAAAGTGAAGGCTATAGGCTGGTATATTGAGGAATTCGGCATCTGCCAGATTTCCATGAACCTGACAGATATTACTGTCACACCTGTCCATACCGCTTATGATGAGGTATATGAAAAAGCCAGACTAAGGGGTTTGCGGGTTAGTGGATCTGAATTGGTGGGCCTTATACCGCTTGATTCTATTTTAGAGGCCGGAAGATATTTCCTTAGAAAACAAAACAGATCAGTTGGTCTGCCAGCATCTGAATTGATTAAAATAGCTGTTAAATCAATGGGATTGGATGAGCTTAAACCTTTTAAACCACAAGAAAAAATCATCGAATATCTCCTTGATAATAATGAATCTCACAAGCTTATATCCATGAATCTAAAGGAGTTTGCTCATGAAACAGCTTCTGAATCACCAGCTCCGGGAGGTGGCTCAATTGCAGCCTACATGGGAAGTCTGGGAGCCTCTCTGGCAACTATGGTAGCCAATTTATCGGCTCATAAACGTGGCTGGGATGATCGCTGGGAAGAGTTCTCCGACTGGGCAGTCAAAGGTCAGTATTATGTTGATAACCTACTGAAAATGGTGGATGAAGACACCAATGCTTTTAATATGATTATGGAAGCTTTTGGCCTACCTAAATCTAGCGAAGAGGAAAAAAAAGCCAGAAAGAACGCCATTCAGGAAGCCACTCGTAATGCCATTGAGGTGCCATACAAAACGATGAGCCTTTCCTTTGAATCTATGGAAGTTATTGCTGCAATGGCAGAGATTGGAAATCCTAACTCCGTGTCGGACGCAGGTGTAGCAGCTCTGGCAGCACGATCAGCGGTCATTGGAGCTTTCCTGAATGTCAAGATCAATACCAGCGATCTGGATGACAAAGATTTTGCTGCAGAAATAATTCAAAAAGGACAAGATCTGGTCGATAAAGCCATGGAACTAGAATCCAAAATTCTGGATGTTGTTAATAGTAAGATAGGTTAAGGTAATCTTATACTAATAGGCTAGTTTCCAGAGCCTCCATGTTACATTGGTAGTATCACCCGCCTGTCGGTGCATCCAAAATTCGGTGTACGCCAGGCGGTCGATTTTCCATTTATACTCAACAGTATCCGCTTTTACTTCTCCTCCCGGATAAACAGTAACTGTAGTAATCATAGTTAGTGAATCCTTTTCATCATTCATCTTCCAGAAACCATAATCTACAGTACTCGTGGCTCCGTACCTGGTACTCCACGTATATGCATTCCAGAAAGCATCCTTATCAGGGTTGGTAAAGAACTCAACAGACTGAATCGGATTGATGCGATAAACATCGGTAGAGTCAACATCATTGTACAAAACTTTGGAGAAGTACCATTTACCTTGCACTCTTCTTTCTTTGCCATAAAGACTAAAATAGGGCCCATCATCATACTTACTGCAAGCTCCTATAAATAAGGCAAGAGCCATTAAAATCAAAGCGAACCGAAGGAATCTACTTTTCATGAACCTAATTTTTCAATTTTTTTCTGAGCACAAAGCTAAATACTATTTGGGATATTGGATTCTTGGATGATAAATATTCACAAGCTTGCTTATAAATATTTCTTTGGCTGTTGAAATTTCCCGCATGGTAATTTCTGCTTCATGAAACTGCTTATCGGCAAACTGGTTGTCGACTATTGAATCAACTAAGGAACGAATAGAATTCTCATTATACTCTCCTAAACTCCTGCTGGCAGCCTCGATTCCATCTGCCATCATCAGAACGGCTGTCTCCTTGCTATATGGCCTGGGGCCCGGATAGGTAAAGCAGAGGGGGTCAATAATTTCATCAGGATTTTCCTTTTGGTACATTTTATAAAAATAGAGTGTTTTACTTGTACCATGGTGAGTATAGATAAAATCAATTATAGGCTTCGGCAGCTTGTGTTTCTTTGCAATATCAGCCCCTCTGGTAACATGGGAGATAATTATCTCCGCGCTCTTAATCCTATCTATCTTATCATGAGGATTTACTCCTGACACCTGATTCTCGGTAAAAAACATAGAGTTCTCCATCTTGCCTATATCGTGATACATAGCACCAGTCCTCACAAGCAAAGGATTACCACCAATAACCCTGACTACAGATTCAGCCAGGTTTGCTACCTGCATCGAATGCTGGAATGTGCCAGGGGCTTCCTCCGACATCTTCCTGAGCAGAGGATGATTTGAATCTGACAATTCTATCATAGTAACATCTGAAACAAAACCGAATATTTTTTCAAAGATATATACCAGAGGATAGGATAATAAAATCAGAAGGCTATTCCCTGCCAACCAGGCCAGGTTTATCCATTCAATGGATAGGAGATTTCCTTCCTGCATAATTGAATAAGCAAGGTAAACCAGAAAATATGAGGCAAAAACAAGAAGTATCGTTACCACGAGCTGACTGCGCCTGTGAAGATGTGCAAATGACATTATCGCCACATAACCGGCAACAAACTGCATAACAAAAAACTCAAAGCCATTAGGGACCAAAAAGCCCACCAGAAGCATGGTTATTACATGAATAAAAATGGCAGTGCGTGAATTAAAGAAGGCCCTGATTACCACCGGAATAATAATAAATGGCACGAGATAGATCGTAAACTCGCCCCACTTTGCAATTAAACTTCCTCCTAGTACTGATATTAACATCAGGATAAGAATAAAAGTCATCTTCTGATTACTGCCAAGGAGCTTTTCCTGAAATTGGTTGAGATAAAGGATCAAGGCAACAAACAATATCAGTATCAATATTAGCTGGCCAACACGAATAAGAGGAAATGTTGTTATATCTCCCATCTGTTTTTCATATCCCAGCCTAAATGATTCTAACTGCTGATACTTCTCTGCTGTCACCATATCTCCCCTGGAAATAACTCGTTGCCCTTCGAGAAAGAGATCCCTGGTAAGACTAATCTCATTCAATAAACTTTCTTTCATCGACTCAGTAGTTTCCCCATCATAACTTAAGTTGCTAACTACATACCGATTAAACCCTATATCACTAAACAAAAGACTGCTTAAATCTCTACTTAAGTCCGCATGCTTGCTTGTATCTACCAAAGAGGCCTGAAGCCTCTTATAAGATTCCAAATCGTCACCTACCACGCCTGGTTTTCTGGGATAGGAGACCTTATTTATCAAAACGATGATCCCCTCCGAAACATCTATCTTTTCTGCATCATCAACAAACTGAGGAAGAACACCAGTTGTGTAAAGACTATCCAGCTCTGCAACTGCATTCGCAAGATAATTAAGCTGAAATTCACCTAATTCCCGCGGCGAAAGAATTGTATCAATCGCTGTTTTTGCCACAAATTGCTTCCATATTGTGGGAAAACCTCGGCGGAAATCTTCAGTTTTCATCTTGCCTACCTCAAGATCCATATCAAAATATGGCTTAAGGGCCTGTAAAAGGCTATCTCTTTCCTTGCTAACTTCTTCATCAGACTTATAGATAGGAAAATCGAACTCGGGGATCAATGTCTCATGAAGCCAGGGAGACCCTTGCTGGTATTCATAAGGAAACTTCCCCAAATGAGGAAAGAGATAAAAGGTTATAATTACAGAAGCAACTAGCAGGATTGCCAGTAGAATCCTGTTAAAAAATAATTTAAGCTTTTTAAAAAACTTTTTCATCAAGACTGCTTATTTTGACAAAAGTAGCATTTTTCCCTGTGGCACAAACAGAACTCAAATCACTGAAGTGTTTAATTTCGTAAATTTGAAAAAACATTAGATATTCAATGAAGTACGGAATCAACATTTTAAGTGTCTTACCAGTCAGAAGCGAACCTGATCACAAGAGTGAGATGGTGAATCAATTACTGTTTGGTGAGCAATTTACCATACATGAGGAAAAAAGTGAATGGCTCTTTATAGAAGGAGCCCTTGACAGTTACCGGGGCTGGATAACTTCATCCTCATCAATACCGATAACTAGCCCTGTTCATACAGGAAAAATAAATCCTGATGAAATTGCTTATCAACCACTTAGAATAAGCAAATCTGGATCACCTAACAGCTCTTTCCTGATCCTGCCCGGAAGTACTCTTCCAGGTTTGGATATTGAGAGTGGGGAATTCTTTTGTGCTGACCTAAAATTTAAACTACACACACAAATACAGGTGGACAAAAATAATTGTTCTCCTGAGAAGCTGGCCGGAACAGCAGTTCTATTTCTTAACGCACCCTACCTATGGGGAGGAAGAAGTCTGTTTGGTATCGATTGCTCAGGATTTGTACAAATAGTATATAAGATTTGTGGCATCGCTATTCCACGAGATGCAAGTCAACAGGTTGAACAAGGCAGGGCTCTAAGCTTCATATCTGAGGCTAAACCAGGTGATCTGGCTTTTTTTGCTAAGCCTGACGAGGGTATTTCGCATGTAGGAATGATCCTGGATAATGGCAAGATAATCCATGCTTCTGGAAAAGTAAGAATTGACAGTTTTGACCATCAGGGTATTTTCAATACTGAAGAACAAGACTATTCACATTTCTTGAGGGTGATACACAGATACTTACCGGAACAGGAAAGCTGTTAAAGTTCTGTTAAGAACAGTCTCACAATCTTAAATAATTGTACTTTCGTTGTGTTAAATCTAAAACACTTAAAGAAAAAATAATATGAAGAAATTAGTTTTTATTCTTGTTGCATTTATCGCATTATCGTCTTGTAACAACGCGAACAAATCTATTGAAGATCAAATGGCAGTTAAAGTTACTAATGCCAATTTTGAAAAAGAAGCAGCTAATCTAGTTGATCAGAAGATTGCGCTCGAAGGAACTGTTAACCATGTTTGCAAGCATGGTGGGAAAAGGTTCTTCCTGGGAGAGGAAAGAATTAAGGTATTGGCCAGTGATAAGATTGGTTCATTTGATGTTGCTCTTGAAGGTAGTGATGTTTATGTTGAAGGTATCTTAAGAGAAGAGCGTGTTGATGAGGCTTTTCTCGTTGAGTGGGAGGCAGAATTAGATGCAAATGCCAGAGCCAAAGAAAAAGAACTTGCCCATAAGGGGGAGCCGGGCCACGACCATGCTGAAGAAGAGAATGCAGAAGACCCAAATGCTGGGGCCATAAAGCAGATTAAGGACTACAGAGATCAACTGGCTGAATCCGGAAAGGAATACTTGTCCTTTTTTACTGTTGAAGTACTGGATGTGAAAGAGAAAAAATAAATCATTATTTAACACAAAGGGTCAGGATTATCTGGCCTTTTTTTTATTTTCGAATATGACAATTAGAAAATTAATTCGCGTTTTGCATCGCGATCTTGGGTATTTCTTTTTTGGGCTAAGTATTATATATGCCGTTTCAGGTATAGCCCTAAACCATTTACGTGATTTCAATCCAAATTACTCCGTAAATTATTATAATCTGGAGGTCCCGGCGCCCGTGGTTGCGGATAAGGTAAACGAGGGGTGGGTTAAAGCCCTATTGCTAGATTATGACATCAAGAGGGAATACAAACAGTTTTATTTCCCAAATGACACTCTGGTTAAAGTATTTGTGCAAAATGGTAATCTAACCATAAATATGAATAGCGGAGCCGGACTACTCGAAACGATAGACAAAAGGCCCATACTTAATCAGATGAACTTCCTGCATTACAATCCAGGAGTATGGTGGAAATGGTTCTCCGACATCTTTTGCGTTGCCTGGATAATCATCTCAATAACAGGTTTGTTTATCATCAAATCCGG
>CAYUNU010000029.1:0-2564 GCA_964446195.1 uncultured Porphyromonadaceae bacterium
ACAAAGATAATTTATATAATTTTAAGTTTACTTTCGGCACGTTTAATTTTGCAATTACCGCTAACGGTTCGTGCAAGATGTCGTAGGCTGACAGTCATACGAAGTAATGATTGTCTGGCCGTAAGAAACGAACAACGAAGCTACGATTTTTATGTTTTAATTTAAGCCTATGCATTTTGCACATTGTTAGGCGCTTTTATTCTATTATAATCTTTTGAGTTTTTCCATTTGATTTAAGGATGTAAAATCCTTTTTCTAATTGGATACGGCTTTCAAAACCTTTGTAAACTATATTGCCTATTGTGTTGAAAATTACGTATTCATCATTTGATTGTATGTTAATTGTGCCACTACTTGGATTTGGAAAAACTATTATTTTATCACTAATAGTTTCATTATTAAAAGTGACAATATCATTTCTTTTAATCATATTATAAACGTTTAGTAGTCCCAATCCTACTTCATTATTTGCTTGTTGAAATGATTCGTCCCTGAATATTTTCATTATCTCATCCTTTGTTAATTTGGGGTTTTGCTCCAATAATAGTGCTATTGTACCTGTAATAACAGGTGCAGACATACTTGTACCTTGCATCACACCAAAGTAATATTTTTTGTTTGGAATACGATTATGTTGAAAAATATCTGTAAGTAGATTTGGGTTTTCAGAAACAGCAGGATAATACTCATTAAATGAACTGGCTATAACATTCCCGGGAGCTGAAACATCAGGTTTAATTCTATTATCGACTGTTGGACCTTTGGATGAGAATATAGCTCTTTCTCCAATTGAGCCCTGATAAGGAGAGTTTTGAATATATCCATTTGCATCAATGTAGTGGTTTTGATTATTAAGTGCACCGACAGAAATTATCCCTTCGCCAGTACCTCCTATTTCCCCTACTGTATAAGAATTGTCCCCATTATTTACGTTTAAGCCGTAATTGAAAAATCTACTAGAATTTATGTTCCATGCATGGATGTTTTTACTCGGAGAACTTATGAAAAGATAAATAGGTTTGAAGTTGTCATCTTGTTGTGTATTGTCAAATTGCACAAAAATATGTGGTTTATTATTTAATGGGTTTACTTCATAATTAAACTGAACGGGAACTTCATCAGGGAAAAATGTATCAAAGTCTTTGAGAATTTTATACTTCATATTAACAGAATCGCCCGATGTTTCTATTTCATTAAAAGACAAGTCAATAAAATCTTCAAATTCGGCATCGTTAATGTCGTATATTCCAACCTGAATGTCAATTGGCTGACCAAATTCGCCCCATATATCAATACTGCCCACAACTTGAGGTTTACCTTGTTTATCTGAAACAAAAGTTATTAATTCATTTTCTGAACTGTTCACTGAAGATAAATGGATGAAGTCATTACCTTCATTGCCTGCAGAACCTACAATTATTTTTCCTTCCCCAATCAGTTCTTTTGTGGCTAGGTCAAATATACTTGTCCCATCGTGAGGTCCGAAATGCCCACCGATACTAATATTAATTACACAAGGTTTATTTTGACTTTCTGCATAATCAAATATATAAGCAATCCCATCGAAGATACCTTTATTTGTCATATCTGTGCTTACAAAAACAAGTTCTGAATTTGGTGCAATTCCAACATATTTTGATGAAAGCAAACTACTTCCAGCCGCGATACCCGCAACATGTGTGCCATGCTGTTCTCCATTTTTCCCAAATTCATTATCTGTACCTAGTTCACGGATTAAGTTTTTATTCGTGACTTCATTACCATAATCAAAGATTAGAGGTGGGGTGCCTTCAATCTTTTGTTCCCATACTCTGCCTATTCTTAAATCAAGTGATGAATCCCTAAAATTCAAGTGTGAATAGTCAAATCCATTATCAATAATTCCAACAATAACTCCGTCCCCTTTATATGGAGATGATAAATCAATGCCATTATGGACTTGGTCTACATATAATGTATCTCTTACTGTTTTCATTTTAGAATCAACATTAACACTTTTACTGATGATAAGTCCATCAATTTTATAAGCTGCAGAAAGACTGTCAGTTGGTATTTTTCCTGAAAAAAAATTATTTGTCATAAAACATATTGTACCGCCAATCTTTTCAAATTCAGGGACAACATTTTTATTTTCAAACTTGCATAGAACATCTGAGTATGTAGTTCCATTAATCTCTTTTGTAACAAACAAAGAGTTTTTCACAACATTTTTTGCATTTAGATTAAACGCATAAAAAATCATAATAATTGATAAAACTTTTTTCATAATAATTGATTTATTGGTTGTTAGAGTGTCATCATAATTGCGCCTAACGTTTGACAATATGAAACGGTTGGGTTTTCGGAGCGCGTTCGTATCCACCGAGGAATAAGTTGATGTGAAAACTGAAGGCTCGCAAACCACTGAATCCCAGCTGTTTTTTATTGTGTGTTGAGCTCGAAAATTTTATTATTGTAGCTGTTGATAAACTAAGAACAATACCTTGTTACTATAAAATTGAGGGTAGGAATATTATTATCTTTGATGAAGTTAAGGAAGAAAAAGAAGACACAAAATAAATATA
>CAYUNU010000029.1:2574-17047 GCA_964446195.1 uncultured Porphyromonadaceae bacterium
AACTAAAGCCCCGCAAACCACTGAACCCCAACTGTTTTATATTGTGTGTTAGCTGCTGGTGTTCATTCATATCTACTTGGTTTTCTATCAATTACGAGGTCTTGTTTTTGTAGCTTATCAATCTGCACTGACCTTGATACGGAGCACAAATTTATTTTGTTTTTTTGTGGGTGGGCAAACCCTAAAGCCCCGTGGGCTAATTGGGCTGGCTTTGTAAGCTTATTGGCAAGCTTTGGTGGAGCGTTGGCTCGTGAGGCTTGCCAATGTGCTTACAAATAGGGTGGGCAATTCCACTATCCTCTCACGGTTTTACCCAAGGCTTCTAATAGCTGTGGATTATCTTCTAATCCAATCTTTGCTACTGCGTAGAACTCGCTCATCCAATCATCTATCTTTGCGAATGCTGCATCTTTTATCTTTGTTGAATCTTGTGATTCTCCTTTTTCTTTCAGGTATTCTGCTCTTGCTGCTTCTAAATCAGTTATCAAAGTGTTGGCTGCTGTTAAGTCGTCTGCCGATATTTTTAATCTGGCTAATTTACCTTGAATTGCTGTATCTGTTGATGCAACGCTATAAAATTTCCTTGCTGCTTCCAACCACTTCATGTATGAACGTGGCATTGCTCCTGAAATCGCTAATTTATCAGCAGTTAATGAATCATTACGGAATACAACTTTTGCTTTCTTGCGGTGGATGTTAAAGGTATCCTCTAATTGTTCTTTTTTACTAGAAAAATCTGCATAAGCGGCAGAGGTTTCATCGTCTTCGGTTTTGTTTGCATCGTATGCAGTTCTTGTCTCGGCTAATAAATTTTTGCCTTCTCCGATAACTGTTGAATCATAACCTAACTCAGCCATGATTGTTGCGATTTCTGACTGTGTTTCTGCATTTTCAAGTGCTACACGGTACAATTCTAATGTTGATGCGTCTGTAAGTTTGGTACGTGATGCCATAATTTAATTTTTAAAGATTAATATTTAATTACAAATTGGATTTTCGGACTTACAGTTCCGTTTTCCAGTCTTGCAATTGCGTTTTTCCAACGTACATCTCCATTTTTCGGAGTTGCATGAGCATTTTCCATGCTTACATCTCCATTTTCCAGACTTACGAATGTGTTTTTCCGAGTTACATTGCCGTTTTTCGGACTTACAGTTGTATTTTCCCGACTTGCAGTTGTTTCCCTTCTGCTTTTTCCTTCATCAAACGCCTTTACAAGGCTATTTTTAAGAACTTAATGTTAAATATAATAATATCTTTGGAATCTTGATTATAGAAATCAACAACAATTCTCACCTGCCTGAATTGACGGGCATTTTACTGTACCATAAGAACAATATACACAACAATCACCTTTATTAGGTTTTAGTATGGTTTTGCAATTTTCACATTCATAAAAGAATTGGCATGCATCTTCGGGCATGGTTTCTTCTTTTTGGAAACCACATTTCGGGCATGTAATAGTAGACTTTAGAATAATTGGCTTCATTATTTTCCAAGTTTTAATATTCGAAACGCACCTCTAACCACAATTATAAATACTATTGAACCAACAATTAGGTCGGGGTATTTTGATTGAGTAAGTAAAACCAAAAATCCTGCAAGAATTACACCTCCATTAATTATTACATCATTGGAGGTAAATATCATACTGGCTTTCATGTGGGCTTCATTACTTTTTGATTTTTGAAGGATATATAAACAAGCAGCATTTGCTATTAATGCAAAGATTGAAACGCCAATCATTATTCGATAATCAGGCATGGCTTCGGAACTAATGAACCGTCTGGTTACTTCTATAATACCTAAAAGGGCTAATGACAGTTGAAAATATCCACTTAACCGTGCAACATTCTTTTTGCGTAAAACCGTTGTGCCTACCGCCCATAAACTTAATCCATACACAAAAGAATCGGCTAACATATCAAGCGAATCTGCAACCAAGCCCATTGATTTAGAGATTAGACCAGTTGTCATTTCAATAATGAAGAAGCCAAAATTGATAATCAATACCGACCAAAGGAGTTTTGATTGTACATTTGAACTTTCGAGTATAACCTCACTTTCATCAATATTTTCTGTTCCAGATAATTTCGTTCCAAAATTTAACGATTCCAACCGTTTTAGGATTTCTTCATCAGCCTCGGAATGAAATACTGTAAGGTTGCGGTTTTCAATATCGAATTCGAGTTTTTTAATACCATTTAAACCATCCAACTTCATGCGAATCATGTTTTCTTCGGATGGACAATCCATTTTAGATATATGATATTCTGATTTTAACATTTCTTGCAATTTAAGTTTTCTTTTTCGAGCTGAACGGTAACATGTTTAATATTGAACTGCTTTGCTAATTTGTGTTGTAAATCACTTATTAAACTATCGGTATTTTGTGTTGATGTTAACACATGAACAGACAAGGCGTTTTCATTTGTACTCATCGCCCAAATGTGTAAATCATGCAAGTCTATTACTTCACTTATTTCAAGAATTGAAGATTTTACATTCTCAAATTTGATAGTATCAGGGACTGCATCCAATGCAAGTTTGATTGATTCTATAAAAAGTTTCCATGTTCCCCAGACTATTACAAGTATGATTATAAAACTCATTACGGGGTCAATCCATTGTAAACCCGTTTTTACAATTAACAAACCAGATACCACAACACCTAATGACACACCTGCATCGGCTGCCATGTGTAAGAATGCCCCCTTAATGTTTAAATCGTCTTTTTGCCCTTTAAAAAACATAAGAGCGGTAATGGTATTTATAAAAACACCTATTCCGGCAACTATCATTACCTGTGTTCCTGCAACAGGTTCAGGATTCCTGAATTTTCCAATTGCATCCCAACCAATCGCAATCACTGCTCCAAATAAAAGAAAGGCATTTAATAAGGAAATTAAAATAGTTGTTTTCTTAAATCCATAGGTAAAGCGTTTTGTTGGCATTTTAGATGACATCCATACAGCAAACCAGGCAAACACCAACCCAAGTACATCACTTGCATTGTGTCCGGCATCGGCCAGCAGTGCCGAAGAATTTGCTATTAAGCCATAAAACACTTCGACTGCAACGAATACTATATTTAACCCTATACCTACCGCAAACGCTTTGTTATAGCTGTTTGTGTGGGAATGCGGATGTCCATGACTGTGATTGTGTGCCATAACTTACTTTATTAAAATACCCATCTTTTAACTTTAGAAATATATTCCTTGTATTCTTTACCAAGTTGATTCAAAAGAAACTCTTCTTCCAACCTAACCTGTACTTGAATTACAATTACTCCTGAAACTAAAATAACAACTGTGACAGCGTTTGGGATTATCAGAAATAATCCAATAAATACGATGATTACTCCAAGAAAAATAGGATTACGAGAAATACCAAACATGCCTTTTGTAATAAGGTTTACCTTATTTTCATTATCAATTCCGATACGCCATTCGTTTGCCATATTACGCTGTGCAATAAATATTATTAAGAAAGCGAGATGAATAAAACCAAGCCCTACCCAAACTAAAATGTCATTTTGCAAATATTCAATTGGAACTACATATTGCATGGTTGAAGTCAAAAATGCATTTAACAGAATGGTTACAAATGCAAAAGCGGAAATAATTTTGTAGGCTTTCCCAACATAGTTTATTGCTGTTTCTTCCTTACTGAATTTGAAGGGATTTATTCCTGTTCTTTTGTAGTTTAGATAGCTCGGGATTATAAATAATGCAATAAGGAAAACGCAATAATATAAAAATAAATAGGTACCCATAAGTTAAAGTTTAAGATATACAGGTTGTCGAAATCCGACAACCTGTATAAAAATACAACTAATTATTATTCTCTAAACCAGATTTAACACGATATGTCTTTTCAATTTCGGACACATAAATAATACCGTCTCCGGGGTTTATCGTACAACCATATTCACATATGATGCTGCAAATGGCTTCAACATTATTGTCTTCCGCAACAATTTCAAGTTTTGCGATTTCACTATCGGTTATCGAAAACTTCTGTGATACGGATGCGTTTTCTCTTTGTAATTTTCCGGTTCCTTCAGCCGATGAAATTGTCATATTTTCAAATCCATTGGCTTTAAGTTGTTGTACAATTTCATTAACTTTATTTGGTCTGATAAAAGCTTTTATTTCTTTCATAATTATAGGTTTAATGGTCGTGTTCTGTTTCTTCTTTCTTCATATCTGCCAATAAATAATAGGCAGCGTTCATCACAACTTTTGTATTTTCAGGTAACGAATCAATCAGGTGAATTTCTGTATAGCCGTCATCTTTTAGCCCAGTAATAACCTCAATCATTTTAAAAGCCATCTTATCATCGTTGGCATCATCATCGTCAGCATCACCATGTTCATGTCCTTCATGTGATTCTTCCTCTAGGTGATTTTCATTTTCTTCTGCGTGTTCATCATGTCCATGTTCTTCAAGAGCTTCATTATCTTGAATGAAAATAAATGATTTAGTTCCTTCTGTTACAATGGCATCATTGGGTAATGTGCGTGTATATTTTTCGTCGGTATGTAAGTGTCCTGAAACATACATTCCTGAAATAAGACCGGATACTTTTTCGTTTATTTTAGCGTGAATATGTACTGCCCTTGAACTGGTTTCAAACTCTTTTCCAATAGCAAATACCGTGGCAGTAAATTCTTCACTAGGACGGTTTGAAACCGTAAAATGAACCTTTTGACCTTCTTTTACAAGATGAACGTCTTTTTCATAAATCATAAAGTCAGCATGCATCTCACTGTTATCTGTTATTGCAAAAAGTTTGTCTTTGGCATCAACATAAGTACCAACTTTAATATTAACATCATTAACAAAGCCATTAATTGGTGATATGATATTAACTGTATTTGAAATAATTCCTTCTTCAATTTTATCGGGAGAAAGGTTTATCATTTGCAAACGAGATTTTAGTCCTGCGTACTTTGCTTTTGCTGTTTTGTATTCTGATTTTGCTTGTTGGTAATCTTTACCTGCACCAACATTATTCTCAAATAATTCTTCCTGACGTTCATATTCTTTTTCCAAGTACTCCAGTTTATTTGCTACTTCAGAAAACTGTTCTTGAAGAATTATATAATCGGGGTGTTCGAGAACGGCTAGGAGTTGCCCTTTAGATACTCTGTCCCCATGAAATACCTTGATGTTTTTTACATTCCCCCCAATTATTGCGGTTACCTCCGCACTGCTTGATGGAGGAACTTCAAGTTGACCATTGGTTTTTACTACTGTGGTTAAATTTCGCATTAGGAAGCTACCAAGTTTCAGATTAAGTGCATCACGTTGGTTCTTTTTTAATACAACCACACCTTCTGCGCCATGCTCTTCATGTTCTTCATCTCCATGACCTTTATTATTACCAGAGTTGCACGACATCAAAGTTGCAATGGCTATAAATGCTATAAATATTTTCGTTTTCATTATATTCTTTTTTATTAGATTATTTACCTGTTATAAATTTTAATTGAGCAGACAATTCAAAGTATTCTGCCTGTTGATTTAGAAACTGCTGTTTTGTATTAATTGCGGTTTCCATATTTTGAATAAACTGAACATAGTCTATGCTCCCCAGTTTATACGCCATATTAGATGCTTGAATTTGTTCATCTGCTAATGGTAATGCTTCATTTCTGTAATAGTTAACAACATCTTGAAGCGCAAGGTATCTGCTAATCTGTTGATTATACCCGGCTTTGATTTCCAGTTCTTTTTGTTGATACTGCTGACTCACAATTTGAGCGTTTAAATTTGCGGCCTTTGTTTTTCCCGATTGCGAAAAAAACAATAAGGGAATAGATACTCCAGCTTCCCATCCATAAAATCCTGATTGACCATCAACAGATTGCACCGCATATCCCAAATTTAGTTTAGGGAGGTAGTTTGCTTTTTCTGTTTTCCATTCAGATTCAGCTACATCAATTGCGGTAGAATAGTAGTTCAATAAAGGACTTTCATTCAATGAATCACTATTAGAAACTATATCAAAAACATGCTGCCCAATATTTTGAATTTTGACATCAAATTCGGATGGATACAACAAGTATTGATTCAAGAGTTGTAAACTTGCTAAATAGTTACTCTTTGCTTTTTTAATGTTAACCTGCAATTCTTTATATTTAGCAGATGCAGATAGAAATTCGATTTTAGAAGTTTGCTGAGTTTTATACCTTAGTTCTGCGGCTTTCTGAAAGTTTGAATATAAACTATCGAGCTGTACAAAAAGTAGCCATTGTTGTTTATTATAAACTGCGTTGTACCAAGCAATACTCACATCGCGAGAAAGGGTTTGTACAGTTAAACTCTGTCCTACTACCGCTTGATGAGTACGTGCATCGGCTAATTTGCTCTTTGCCGGAATACCAAAAATATCAATGTCTGATTGCCCAATTCCAATCTGGTTTTGAATTCCCGGCATACCATTTCCAACTTCTTCCTTTCCGGTATAAATTGAAGTGCTTCCAAAATCATAAGCCGTAGCTTTCAGCGCTTTTTGTTTGTCAACCTCCAATTGAGCAGCTTTAATAGAAGGATAATTTTCTTTTGCCCTTTCTATAGCTTGTTCAATGCTTATTGTTGATTCTTGAGCATTAAGCTTATTTGGAAGAACCGAAATGGTCGCAATCATTAATACGGCTAAAACAGCTGTTCCTAGCTTAGGTAGTTTAAATGATTTTTTACCTGATTCAACATATTTATATAAAATTGGCAATACAATTAGTGTAAGTAGAGTAGATGTAAGCATACCTCCAATTACAACGGTTGCCAAAGGACGTTGTACTTCTGCCCCTGCGGAAGCTGATATAGCCATTGGCAAGAACCCAAGAATATCGGTTGAAGCAGTTAATAAAATAGGTCGAATACGTCTAATTGACCCCTTTTTAATAATATCATTGATATGTAGCTTACCTTCCTCTTTTAATTCATTAAAGCCACTTATTAGAACCAGTCCATTCAGTACCGCTACGCCAAACAGAACAATAAACCCAACCCCGGCAGAGATACTAAAAGGCATGTCCCTTAAAAACAATGAAAACACTCCGCCTACAGCAGCAAAGGGTACAGCAACATAAATCATAAGCGTTTGCTTGAATGATTTTACTGCAAAAAACACCAACATAAATATTAAAGCCAAAGCAAGCGGCACAACAAGAGACAGCCTTTGGGAAGCTCTTTCCAGATTTTCAAAAGCTCCACCGTAACGAATATAATACCCTGTAGGTAATTCCAATCTCTTGTCCAATGTTGTTTGGATTTCTTCAACAAGTGACTTTATATCACGACTTTCAACATTTATCCCAACGTAAGTTCGTCTATTGGTATTATCACGACTTATTTGCATTGGACCAGGTTGATAACTAATTTCAGCGACTTCCTTTATTGGTATTTGATTTCCATCTTTTAAATTGACATATAAGTTGCGGATATCATCAATACTTGTTCGGTGCTCTTCATCTAACCGCACAACTAGGTCGAACATTTTTTCACCCTCATAGATGCTTCCGGCAACACCGCCACTAAATGCAGTTTCAACTACAGTATTTAGTTCAGTAATATTCAATCCATACCGCCCCATCTTATTACGGTCGTAATTAACTGTGATTTGTGGCAGGCCTCTGGTAGCTTCTGCCTTAACACCTGCTACTCCATCAATTCCCGCTACTAAACTTGCAATTTCTTCAGCTTTATCCGCAAGAATTTCCAAATCATCGCCATAGAGTTTAACCGCTAAATCTTCGCGGATTCCTGTTAATAATTCATTGAAACGCATCTCAACTGGTTGAGTAAATTCAAAGTTGATACCCGGTAATACGCTGACTTTTTCTTTGACTTTATCTATTAATTCCTTTTTCGATTCAGCTTTAGTCCATTGGTCTTGTGGAGTTAGTATCACAAAAATATCTGCAATATCTATCGGCATTGGGTCTGTAGGTAAATCTGCCACTCCAATTCTACTTTGAATACTTTCTATTTCGTCCGGAAAATTTTCCAGTACAATTTGTTCTAATCTTGTAGATGCTTTTTTAACCTCCGTTAGTGAAGTTCCGGGTTTTAAAAATGCTTGAAATGCAAAATCCCCTTCATCTAGTTTCGGAATAAACTCAGCACCCATGCGTGTAAATAAGAAACCACCTGATATTAATAGAACCATTGCAATTGCTATTACAATGCGACTCCTCTGAATTGCCCAATCAATTACCGGACTGTATATATTTTCAAGTTTGCCAATTACTCTATCACCCCATGTTTTTTTATCGGTTTTAGGTGGTTGTAAGAAAACGGACGCCATCATGGGTATATACGTTAAACACAATACCACAACACCCAATACGGCAAAACCAAATGTCATTGCCATAGGGATAAACATTTTACCCTCGACACCTTGGAGAGCCAGAACAGGAATAAAAACAATTAAAATGATTAGTTGTCCAAAAAATGCGGAGTTCATCATTTTACTTGACGATTTGTAGGCAATTTCATCACGCTTGGTTTGGTCAAGTTTTGTTCCAATCAAGTTTTTCTTGTGCATGTAAAAAATCGTGGCTTCCACAATGATTACCGCGCCATCAACTAAAATTCCAAAATCAAGTGCTCCAAGACTCATTAAGTTTGCCCATACTCCAAAAAATTTCATCATAATAAAAGCAAATAGCAAAGCTAATGGGATGGTAGATGCGACAATTAAGCCTCCTCTTAGATTGCCTAAGAATATTACCAAAACAAAAATTACAATTAACGCTCCCAATGAAAGGTTCTCTACAACTGTGGAAGTTGTGCTTTTTATTAATTTGCTACGGTCGAGAAATGGTTTTATTACAACACCTTCTGGTAAAGATTTTTGTATTAAGGCAATGCGTTCTTTTACATCCTTAATTACATCATTGGAGTTTTCCCCTTTTAACATCATCACTATACCTCCAACCGCTTCTCCTTTTCCATCTTTGGTAAATGCCCCAAAACGTACAAAACTACCATGCTTTACTTCTGCTACATCTCGAATAAAAATTGGTTGATTGTCAATGTTTGTTACTAAGGTGTTTTTTATATCATCAATCGACCTCATTAAGCCTTCACCTCGAATGAAATTTGCCTGATAGTTTTTCTCTATATATGCTCCACCTGTATTTTGGTTGTTTGCTTCAAGCGCATCAAAAACATCCGTGATTGTTAGTCCCATACTGCGAAGTTTATCAGGATTAACAGCAACCTCATATTGTTTACCTCTTCCGCCAAAAGAATTAACCTCTACGACACCCGGTAACATAGCCATCTGACGTTTTACTATCCATTCCTGCATAGTGCGAAGTTCCATATCGTTATATACAGTATCGAAACCTTCCTGTACTTCGAGCGTGTATTGATAGATTTCGCCCAAACCTGTACTAATCGGAGCCATGAAAGGTTCTCCAAATCCATCGGGTATTTTTTCTTTTACTTCAGCTAAGGCTTCACTTACCAATTGTCTTGGCAAATATGTTCCCGCACTCTCTTTAAATACAATGGTCACAACAGAAAGTCCGAACCTTGATACGCTTCGAATCTCAGTAACATCAGGAAGGTTTGCTACAGCTAATTCTACCTGATAGGTTACAAACTGTTCAATATCTTCTGTTCCCAAATTGGGAGCAGTAGTGATAACTAAAACCTGATTGTTTGTAATATCGGGCATGGCATCGAGCGGCACTTTGGTCATGGAATATATTCCACCAATTATTAAACCGATAGTCATCAGTCCAATTAGTGCCTTGTTCTTTATCGAAAAAGAAATTATATTATTTATCATGATATTCTTAGATTGACTTATTTATTATTTTTTTGAATTGTTTGAAATGAACTGCAAGCAGGTATTCAAGCTTCTCATTTTCTTTATGGATAATACAGGTATGACTGCAAGGCTTTACAAAAGCCATAGAATTTCTATATAAAAGAACAGGTTTGTCATTGCTTACCTGAACAAGAAAGTGATTAAACATTGGATTCCTCATGGTGTGTGTAAGACTCTGAATAAGGTAAACCGTATTTTCTGTGTGATTATGGATTTTAGTAAGAATTGAATCCGGGTGCAGCATTTGCAGATTTTCTCCATAAACAGATTTTAAATAGTCCTCGGAATAAGCCGTAGTATTTTTTGAAACAAGTAAAATTTCATTTTGAACTATTTTCGATTTTAAATTTACTTCTTTGGTAAACCTACCCATAGAATGAAAATCATTGCTATTATTTAAACAATAGTCAACCAATGACAGGGCAAAATGCAAGTCCAGTTTTGTTAACTGTTCATTCGTTAGTGCAACTGATACCAGTGTTTTTCTATTAAAATTCAACGAAACATCATAATGTTGAAAATAATAATACCGTCTTTGTCTGCCCACTCTTTTATCAAAATACCTGTCGTTATGAATCTGTGCAGAAATGTATAAAGTCGGTATTCTGTCTTTTATTCTTTTTTCAATTTCAGATTCATCAAGAAAATGTATTTGTTTATCCTTCCAGTCGGTAGCTATTTCCTGACGAAGCACTGTGTTTTCATTTTTAATCCTTTTTTCTATAATATCCAGAATATCCTGTTTTTTATACCGTTGAATTTCTTTTTCATTAAAGGAATTCTGGCTAATAAAAATTGTATCTGTGCTTAAATCAATTTCTTTCAGGTACTTCTTATTTAAGGTAAACTGAGCATTTGCCGTACCTGACAAAACCAAGAAACACATCAATATTAACGGAATATATTTTTTTGCTTTCATATAATTCAGTATTAAAATTAATATTTAGGCATGGAAGTATTAATCTGAAATACCATGCCGATAATTAACTAAAAAAATAAACTGAATTATATTTTAGGCGGTCGCCAGAAAGAAATAAAAATGGAAAACTCAGAATCCTTATAGAAAGAATTTAATCCCTCAATTGTTGTAACAGAGGGTGATAAAAATGAATGATATTCGGGTTGGCTTACTGTTTGGCAGCAATCACAAAAACAAAATGGGGAACATGTATCTACATGCTTTTCATGTGTGTCAATTAAATTTATGCTTGTATCTGTTGAATCATTTTCGGCATGTATATCGGCACATGGGACTATTAGCAGACCCATAATATAAATTGCCATTATTGCCGAAATCAGTTTCATTGATATTATTTTATTTAATAACGCCAAAGATAAAGAAAAGTTTATGCAACCAGGTTGCAAAGTTTTTTAATTACAATTAGAACATATTCCTTTTACCACCATATTCACACTTTCTAACTTAAAATTGACAGGTAAATTTATATTTGGAATGGATATGTCATTTAGGCAATAAGTGTTTTCGCATTTGGTGCATAAAAAGTGTACATGAAGGTCTTCAGGGTGGCACTCGCAGGTTTCATGACACAAAGCATATTTAACAGAACCTGTTCCATCATCAATGCTATGAATAAGTTTGTTTTCTTCAAAGGTTTTCAGCGTTCGGTACAAGGTCGCTTTATCTGCTTTATCAAATTTATTTTCCAGTTGAGGTAAACTAATCGCTGTTTTCTGGTCTGTTAGAACCTGCAAAACCAACTCACGCATGGCGGTTGGCTTGATGTTTTTGGATTTAAGTTTATTGTCTATTTCGTTATTCATTTCAACATATTTAGTTTGTGCAATGCTCAAATGTAACAATTAAGCAGCAGTGTGCAGGCAAAATTGCACTCTTTGGCAAAGCTTTGGTTTTAGCGTTGGCTTGCGGGGCTTTGGCAATGTGTGCAATGTGGGTGGGGTTTCTTCTTTTTGTGGGTGGGAAGAAAAAAACAAAATAAATTCCCCGAATCAGTACTTGCTTATCACAGAGCTAGGAACCAATCAGTCTGTTTATTTAATAATATTTATCGTTAATTGTCAATGTTCGGGGGTCATGTTACACTGTTCGTTAAGATACATCCTTTACAAAAGTTATAGATTAGACTTTACACTAAATTAGTTTCTAACCTTACTGATTGTTCTTTCGTTCTTAATTCGTTTTCATTAAAGTATCCTAAAAATACATTTCTATAAAAGACTCTCCAAATACCATTACCCATTTCTAATGCTCCAACATATTTTCCTGTTAAAGAGGCCGATAAATAAACCCAGTTATAGGCTCCCCACCTTATGGAACCATTTTGAGTAACTTTTAATACTTTCATTTCCGAGTCGTAATCAAAATTAGTTATTTTTTCTGGAAATGGCCTAGTAGAAAAATTGTGTACAGAAGCCGGGGTTTCAAGCCCCAAGGCTTCGTGTGGACGTATATTATTATACTCCTTTATGAATCGATTTAATCGCCTTTGCTGTGCTTTTAAGTCATACGCTGAAGGCTTAGCACAGGCAGCCTTTAAATCACGGTGCATGCGTTCATGTCTTCCGTTTTGTTCAGGGTGTGCAGGGTCTGAAAATACGGGCATTATTCCCAATTCAATAAACCAGTATGACAACCTGGTAAAACGTTGTATTGCTGCTACAGCTCCAAAGGGAGACCCGTTATCAGTATGCACCTGTTTGGGTATTCCATATATCCTGAAAACCCTTTTGAATTCAGCCTTTGCGGACTGTAGGTTTTCTTTATAATGTCCTTTGGCAGTAAACACAAATCGGCTTTTAGAATCAGCTATTGTCAAGGGATGACAGTATATTTTATTCCCCATTAAGAACTTACCTTTGTAGTCTGCACTCCATACTTCATTGCATTCTTTTGGGTCAAAAATAGGATGGATAGGCTCTACTCTTCTTAAACGTTTTTGAGGGCATACTAAGCCATGTTTTTTGAGGATGTTATGTACTGTCAAAACAGTTGGTATCACTTCATCAGAATAATCATTATATAACAATTTCCATATTTTTTTAGCTCCCCACAGCTTATGTTTTTCTTTCAGTTGAAGAATACTATTAACCACTCTTTCATTGGTTGTGTTAGGGTGCAATCCTCTCGGTTTTCTCGACAACTCTCGTAATCCTTCATAACCGTCTTTCTCAAATCGAGCTATGATTTTATACGCGGTTGGTCGAGATATTTCGAAGTTTCTACATAGTTCTGTAACGGTGTATTTTCCCGTTCGCCATTCACAAATAAATTCAATTTTCTGTTCCATAATCGTTGTGTCTTTCCAAGGCATAGCAATTTGATTTTTATCTCAAATTACAACTTAAAAAGTGTAAACGATGTATCTATAACTTTGTAAACGATGTTTGTATAACGTACCCACTTGCAGCTAACGTTTAGTATAAGAAACGTAAGTGATTTCGAAGCACTTACCTGTCAAGTTGCACTGAGCCAAATTTGCGTTTTGACACAAATTTAAAAATTCAAAACAAACCGTCAAATCGCAGATTTGGCGGAGCTGAATAAATGCTCTAAAGCTTCGTAAACCACTGAACCACTTATGTTTTTTATACATTGTTAGCAAACGTTATTCATTCAAATCGTTAATCAATTTATCTATTTCAAACAGCTTCTCATATTTTACAATCAACTGCTCTCGTTTTTTAAAATTCTCAATCGAGCCGTTTAAATTATCAATTTTCTTTGCTTTTTCAATCAAGTCTGCGATTAAATCAGCGAATCTTGTCTGAGAATCAGATGATAATTCCTTTAATTTAATTGTCAAGTGGTCACTAAACAAATCGTTTATTTTTTCAAGCCTTGTTTTGGTCTGTAATTCAAGAGTCAAGGGAACATGGTCACTTAAATCAATCCAGTTTTCCGCTTTACCAACTTTAATTTCAAATCCACCTTTTATAATCAAGTCTGATGCGAAAAAATAATCAATGTGGTAAGGTTTTTCAGTCTTGCGATACATGTGAAAAGTTGGATGAATTTCTTTTCCTTGTTCAATTTTTTCTTGCTTATGATACAAACTGAAAATATTTTCCTTTTCCAGGAATCCAACCATATCAGAATGATTTCCAACTCGCTCTTTCTGGTCCCAAATTTTATTTGAGTTGAAATCACCTGTCAAAACACATGGTAAGGATAAAAGATTTGAGTAATAATTTATCGCAAGCCAAATCTGTCCGATGTATCTTGCTTCTGGTTTCTCTTTATTATCCATTGCCCAAATTGCGAAAAGCAAAAATGAACTGTCTTTTCCTGTGACTTTTAATGGAATAATAAATCTAAATCTTGGGTTAAAAATTTTTAATAATTCAAATTTGTAGTCTGAGTATGAGAAAATTCCAATTCCTTTGTTTTCAGAATCACCGTACCAGAAAAAGTCAGTCGGTTTTGGAGTCAAATCACCGAATTTTAGTTTGTTTTCCGATTCACATTCTGGAATTATTAAAACATCAGGTTGCAATGACAGAATCCTATCATTCTTTTTTCTAAATGCTCCTTGACTATTCCATTCAATGATTCTCATGCTGTAATTTTCTGCGACCTAATGTTTGCTAACGGTTTTGCGGTATGAAACGTTTGGGAGAGCGGGCTGTGTTCCTATCAAC
>CAYUNU010000030.1:0-6663 GCA_964446195.1 uncultured Porphyromonadaceae bacterium
ATCAACAGGTACAGCAAAAGTTAGTCCTGCCATAACTTCCCTGGTAAAAAAGGTTAATACTTATGCAGGTCAAAAAGTAAACGTGGGGCAGGTCCTTTTCGAGTTATCAGGCAATGAATTCATAGAGCTTCAGAAAGATTATTTGGAATCTATAAGTCAGTTAAAGCGCTTAAAATCTGAGTACGAAAGGATTAAATCTCTTTACGAAGACAAGGTTGGAACCGAAAAGGAGATGATATCAGCAGAAAGTGAGTATAAAATAATGAATACCAATCACTCCGCGCTAAAATTGAAACTTCAGTTTCTTGGCTTAGATCCTGCCAGAATTGAAGAGGCCGGCTTTTACAATTCCTTCAGTATCAAATCCCCTATCAGTGGTTACATTACAAAAATACACGCTTCGATTGGCCAATTTGCTGATCAGCAAACCTGCCTGGCAGAGATAATTGACATCAAGCAGCTTCATTTACAAATATCTGTATTTGAGAAGGATATAAACAAAATTTATCCTGATTTAAAAATGAAATTCAAATTATCTGACAATAGTGATAAATCATATGATGCAAGATTGAAATCGGTAGGTAGAATAGTCGATCCTAATACCAAGTCAATTCAATGCTATGCCGATATTGATGATTTAAGCAGTGCTAACTTCATTAAAGACGCATATTTTGAAGCCGAGATTTATACAAAAATTGATACAGTTAATGCTCTCCCGGAAGAAGCTACATTAAAATCTGAAGGGGATAATTATATTCTTGTGTTAGTGGAAGACGATGGAGAAAACTATATGTTTAAGCAAATCAAAATTGACGTCGGTCGCTTAAATAAAGGCTATGTAGAAATATTAGGAAAATCAGGATACACCAAAATATTGACAAAAGGAGCTTTCAATATTAGTATCTAATCTAGATAGTCAATTTCATACAAGCATTTTATTTCCCATGAAAAGAAGAGAGTTTGTTAAAAGTAGTGTCATAGCCTCGTCTGGAGTATTCTTTGTCAATTCATTTTTTGGATGCATGAATCCTTCCTTGCAGACGAATAATATTAACGAAATTCTCTCCGGATTTAAGAATCCACCGGGTGATTCCAGAGTTTTTGTTCGATGGTGGTGGAATGGTAACAGGCTATCCGAAAAAGAGATCTTACGTGAACTGGATGTGATGAAAGCTGCCGGAATAGGTGGAGTTGAAATCAATCCCATTGCCTTTCCCGGCGGGACTGACCCCGTTGGCTATAAAGTGCTGACCATCTTTGATGATGAATGGTTGGAAATGCTGAAGGTTGCTCTTCAGGGGGCCAAAGATAGAGGGATGATCTGCGATATGATAGTTGGGTCGGGATGGCCTTTTGGAGGAGAGTTCCTCAAAAAAGAGGAGCAGACACAAATGCTTACTATTGAGACTATCGATCTCAAAGGCGGAGAAAAATACAGCTTTAAAACAAAGGATCTTCTGGATAGAGTGAATCCAAATATCCATTCCAAAAACAAAAAAGTTTATAAAGACCTGGTAATGGTTCGACTATTACCAAAAAGCTCAGAAGATTTTATTGAAGGTGAAGATCTGATGAGTAACATCAAAAACGGAGAGCTAAGCATTACTGCTCCGGGAGGTAGTCATGTGCTTTATTATGTAGTGAAGCTAACCGGTTTCATGGCCGTAATAAATGGTGCCCCGGGTGCAGCAGGACCAGTCCTTAATCATTACAGCAAAACAGCCACTGAAGACTATCTGAATAGGATATCCGGATTTATTACCGGCAAAGTTGGCAATATGGGCAATTATATCCGGGCTATGTTTTGCGACAGCATGGAACTCGAAGGAGCTAACTGGAATGATGATTTGCCTATCGAATTTGAAAAGAGAAGATCTTATTCTTTGTTGCCCTATCTTCCCTTCGTACTGAAGAAAGTTGGTCATATGGGCAATCCTCTAAATGAGGATTATGGAACAAAATTCTCAGAAGAAGTAATAGAGAAAATTAAGCGCGTTGATCTTGACTTCTATCAAACCCGTATAGAGCTTTTTAAAGAACGCTTTATAGATACCTTTAATGATTGGTGCCATAGAAATAATGTACAATCACGTATGCAGGCTTACGGTCGTGGAATGCATCCCCTCGAAGCAAGCATGGAGATCGACATTCCCGAGTGTGAAACATGGTTATCAAAAGAAATTGGAAGGGATTATCCGGATACAGGACTATCAGGACGTGCACCACGAATGTGCAATAAGTATGTCTCATCAGGAGCCGCTCTGGCCGGAAGGAAGATTGTTAGCTGCGAGGAAATAACTAATACCTCAATGGTTTTTATGGCCAGTCTGGAAAACATTAAAATAGCAGGCGACCAAAGTAATATTTCGGGAGTCAACCACTCTATACTACACGGCTTTAACTACTCACCCCCTGAAGCAAAATTTCCCGGCTGGATTCGCTATGGTACTTATTTTAACGAACAAAATACCTGGTGGCCATACTTTAGAAAGTGGGCCGACTATAAGGCAAGAGTATCCTTCCTGTTACAAAACTCTATACCTCAGGCTAATGTTGGCATCTTACAGCCTCTCACTGATCTGTGGTTGAAAATGGGCCCCCAACGCGATCCATTCCCACAGAAATGGTATCCGGAATATCAGAATAACCTTTGGGAAGCAGTACATCAAAATGGTGGCGCTTGTGATTATATAAGTGAGAATATAATCAATAGAGCCACCTTCAAAGATGGGCGCATGTTATATAACGAACGTAGTTATTCTGCCTTGCTTCTTCCGGAGATTGAAACACTGGACCTGACGACTGCCCGTTCTCTGGCAAATTTCGCCGAAAAAGGAGGGAAAATTGTTTTTATTGGAACAAAACCATTCAAATCACCTTCGTATAAAGAAGGTAAGATTGTTGATTCTGATGTTAAAGAAATAATAGAAGGCTTGATGAACCATCCCAATGTGAATCTTTACCCGGCTCCAGGTGGAGACCTGATCCAGTGGTATGGAAAACTACAGGACGAATTAGACCTTCAGCCATATGTGAAATTTGATAATACTCACAAATATTTAAGCCAATCAACATATAAAATCGGAGATAATTACCTGTTTTTCATAGCCAATACAAGTTTATCCGAACCCATCTCTGTTAAGGCTGAATTCCAGGTTGACAGAAAGCTAAGACCATGGGTATGGAATCCGGAAACAGGTGAGAGATTGCTCTATCCCACATCAGGAAATAATAATCAGATCCAACTGGAACTGCCCCGGGCAACTTCAATCCTCCTAATGTTTGAATCAGATAAATCACAAGGGGAGCAATTACAAACAGTTGATATAAGCCGAAAAGGGAAAGAACTATCCGGGACCTGGCAGTTGCAAATGAAGCACATGAATGGGGAAAAGCAGCAAATCGAATTGAATTCTTTAAGTGATCTATTAGAGCTTGATAAAACAAAATCCTTTGCCGGTGAAGTTTTATACGAAAAAACAATAATGATCGACTCTGAAAAATACAAATACATCAATTTAGGCGATGTTCAGGGAGTTACAGAACTGAGTTTAAACGGCAAGCTTATTGGAGCAAGATGGTACGGTGCTCATATTTATGATATTAGTGAGGCTATCAAAGAGGGAGAGAACAAATTAACAATAAAGCTTACCACCATTATAGGTAATTACGTTAAAAGCCTGAATGACAACCAGGTTGCACAAGCCTGGACCAGATATCAGGATAACTTTCCGATGGGAATACTAGGGCCGGTAACAATAACTTGAGCCTGCTAGGACTTTTTTCGAAATTAATTAGATAAAACATGGAATGTAGACCAGGATGCGGAGCTTGTTGTATTGTGATTTCAATTTCTTCCTCTATACCGGGTATGCCTGATGGTAAACCTGCCGGGGTAAGATGCGTAAATCTCGACGAAAACAATAATTGCCGGATACATAATACGAGCAGCTATCCTCAAGTTTGTCGCGATTTTAAAGCATCCCTTGAAATGTGTGGAGATAGTAATGATTTTGCCTTCGAATATTTGACAAAGTTAGAGGAACTGATGAAATAGAACTTTGTAACTTAGTTGCCGAACACAAAATGTACGCAACCGGCAAAATATTATGAGCTTAACCCTTTATTCATCACCACTCCAGGGATTCACCGATTTTAAATTCCGAAATGCCTACAATAAGTACTTTGAAGGAATTGACTTTTTCTATTCTCCCTACATCAGGCTAAATGGGAAGCTTGAATTAAAGAAATCAGAAGAACGCGATATTCTGCCAAAAAACAACAGTAATCTACATCTCATTCCTCAAATTATGACAAGGGATGCAGATGAGTTTCTATTTGTTGCCAGATACATCAAGGATCTTGGGTATGACGAGTTGAACTGGAACCTTGGTTGTCCCTACCCTATGGTAACTAAAAGAGGTATGGGATCAGGATTAATAAAATATCCTGATCTTATCGACGAGATACTGGATAAAGTATTAGCAGAGACTGATATTTCTGTATCAATAAAAATCCGCCTGGGCTTAGATAGCAACGAAGAGATTTTGGGTGTCCTGCCGGTTTTTGATAAATATCCATTAAAAAATATCGCTATTCATCCTAGAATTGGCAAACAATTGTACAAGGGCCCGGTTGATCTTGATGCCTTTCAAAACTGCCTGAAGCATAGCAAGCACAAAATAATCTATAATGGTGATATCAAGACTGTTGAAGATTACCGAAATCTTAAAGAGCGCTTTCCTTCCATTGATACCTGGATGATAGGCCGAGGTTTAATATCCGACCCCTTCCTCCCCGCAATGATTAAAAATAATACTTTGGAATATCCTGATAACAGACTTGAAGTATTCTCGAAATTTCATGACACCTTGTTTGACGATGTCCAACAAGCTTTATCGGGCCCCAGCCATGTTAACATGAAGATGTATCATTATTGGATATATTTCATTTCTTCTTTTCCCAACTCGCCGAAAGGTCTGAAATACATAAAAAAAGCTCAAAGCTTTAATGCTTACAGAGATGCAGTACAAGAGATCATGAAAAATATGTAACTTTCAGTTAAGAATAAATAAGCAAAAAAATGAATAAATGCTGTTACAAGAATAATATGCTGTGTGTTCAGCAACGAATAAAGTGGCTACTTTTCCTTTTTACAGCATCACTACTATTAACTCCAAGCCTCATTGCCCAGGAAGCTTCAATTAATAAAGCTGCAAACAAACTGGATTTACAATTTTCTCCTCCGGAGTGGCAAACAGCTATATGTCTTCCTGATGATCCCCACAAAACGCTTGTGGATAAAAGCGGCGAGCTACTCTATCATTACAAACAAGGTGGACGGGAGTTTGGAACACGTATCAGTGTCATAGTAGATGAATCCTTAGAATGGGCCGGTCAGGAACTATACTCTCCCAGAGTACCCATAGTAAAAACCTACCAAAAGGGTAATGGTATTGAGCTTATGCAACAAGCTTTTGCTGGAATTGAAACCAGGACTTTAAAGCAGGTCAAAAATAAGCTTGAACGAAAGGATAACGGAGGTTTTCTAAAGGACTCTAATGCCGGACCAGGTCGGGATGACTATATCATTGTCAAGGTAAAAAACACCGGGACTGAAAACCGAACACTGCAACCCTGCTTAATAGTAAACTCTACAATGGATTTTTCTTTTGATCAGGAAAAACAAAGAGTCCTCGTCAATGGTGAGGCGCTTAAGTCTTCTTTGAAAATGACCGGGCTGGAAGAAAATGAGGCATCAGAGCATAAGATTCGTCTGGGGCTCATGAATCTCCGTGCCGGAGAGGAAAAGAGCTTCTTTGTTCAGTACACCAATGGTAATGCCATAGATTCAGATAAAGAACAAGTTTCTCTATCGCCAGAGCAGCTTAATGAATACATGAAAGAGGCAGTAGTCTTTTGGGAAGAAAACCCTTTACTTCCCTTCAACCGTGTCCATGTCCCCGATCCCGGCATCCAGGATCTTCTGGAATCTTCCATCCGCAATATCTGGCAAGCCAGAGAGATAAAAAAAGGCCTTCCTGCTTTTCAGGTGGGGCCAACGTGCTACAGGGGATTATGGATTGTTGATGGAGCTTTTCTTCTGGAGGCAGCTGCTATGCTTGGGGCTGGTGATCAGGCACGTAACGGTGTGGCTTATGAACTGACAACCCAGAAAGAAGATGGCCGGATAGAATCACTGGCACCTGATTTCTGGAAGGAAAACGGTATTGTTTTGTGGACATGTGTCAGGCATGCACGCCTAACGCAGGATGAAGTATGGCTCGAAAGCATTTGGCCTGAATTGAGGCTCATTGCCGAATACATAAAGACCCTGCGCCAACGTACTCTTGAAGATGATTCCCCCCTCAACGATGGCCTCAATCCACGCGGAACGCTGGATGGTGGAATAGGAGGCACTCATGATGAGTACACCAATACTTATTGGAATTTAGCCGGACTGAAGGCCTTCATTGAAGCCGCCGAGTGGCTGGGCAAGCAGCAAGAGGCAGAGAAATGGCAGAAAGAGTATGACGATTTCATGTTGTCGTTCAGGGAAAAAGCAGCACGCGATATGAGTAAGGATCCATTTGGCAATAACTACCTGCCTGCTCTCATGGGAGAAGAAGGAAAAAAGCAGCTTCCACAACGGGCACAGTGGGC
>CAYUNU010000030.1:6763-11617 GCA_964446195.1 uncultured Porphyromonadaceae bacterium
CAATCCCTGAAAGGTGAAAAATTCAGGAAGGTAGGCGATATGCCTCATAACTGGGCCAGCGCCGAGTTTATTCGTCTGGCAATACACCTGCTGGCCCTCGACCGTGGCAATGAGCTGCATCTCTTTGAAGGTCTTCCAAGGGAGTGGACGAAGGCAGGAATGAGGACTGAACTCAATGGGATAGCAACACCATTTGGCCCACTAAGCCTTAAGCTGCAAGTATCCGAAGACGGGAAAAATGCGAAGCTGAAAATCGACGCCCTCCCCGACCCTTCTTGTCAAAATATCATTGTGCATCTCGATAGTTTTAGAAAGGATAGAAAAGAGACTATCAATCTTATGCCTGGAGAGGAACACAATATAGATATTCAAATTACTTTATGATGCGCCCCCACAACTATAAAACATACTTCGAAATAAATGGATGAATAATCCATCAAGCTACAACTGAAGCTCTATCCCAACCGGACAGTGGTCGGATCCCATCACTTCATTCATGATCACGGCGTTCTTGAGAGTCGGAGCCAAGGATGAGCTGACTAGAAAATAATCGATTCTCCAGCCAACGTTCTTAGCTCTGGCACCAGCCCTGTAACTCCACCACGAATAGGAATCGGTTTTATCCGGAAAGAAGTGTCTGAAAGAATCCTTAAAACCTCCTTGTGTAAATCGATCCATTCCATCGATCTCTTCCTGCATAAAACCTGCCGATTTGTTGTAATTTGGTTTTGGCCGTGCAAGGTCAATCTCTTTATGAGCTACATTAAAATCGCCACAAACAATAACAGGCTTTTCCTTTTCTAGATTTTTCAGATAATTGAAAAATGCCAGATCCCAGCTCTGGCGATAGTCCAGTCGCCTCAGATCATTTCCCGAATTGGGCACATACACATCAACAAGAAAAAATGAAGGATACTCCAGACATAGAACCCGTCCTTCTGTATCATGCTCAGCTACACCAATATCCCTAGAAACATTAAGAGGTTCTGTTCTGGATAGGATGGCAGTTCCCGAATAGCCCTTCTTCTCGGCTGAGTTTGAGTAAATAAAATAACCCGACACAGGTGCCAAAGCCTCAGCAACCTGATCATCCTGAGCTTTGGTTTCCTGTAAACATAAAATGTCGGGAGACATCTGCTCCAAGTCATTGAAAAAATTCTTTTTCGCTACAGCGCGAATTCCATTAACGTTCCAGGATATTATCTTCATTGATTTTTTTGCCGAATATAATCAATATGCAATAACTTGAATGTAACTTTAAGCCATCTATGATTCAAAGAACGACAAATTAATATGTCACATCAAAGTGCATCAATAAAATCAATACTGTTTGCCTTATCAGCAAATCTTGGAATTGCCATAACCAAAACTGTCGCAGCGATCATCACCGGTTCTGGAGCCATGTTAGCTGAAGCAATCCACTCATACGCCGATTGCGGCAATCAGGGCCTGCTGTTTATCGGCTTAAGGGCGACAAAGAAGAAGCCTAATCGGGAACACCCTCTGGGATTTGGAATGGAGATATACTTCTGGTCTTTTGTTGTTGCCTTGGTACTCTTCAGTATGGGGGGCTTGTTTTCAATTTACGAAGGTATACACAAGCTTAGTGCTCATGAGGAGCTGAATAGACCACTCGTCGCAATAATTGTTTTATCTGCCAGTATAATACTTGAAGCAGCATCACTATTAGGCTGTGTTACTCAAATAAATAAAATCAGGAAAACAAGTTTTTTGAATTGGGTTAGAACTAGTAGACAAAGCGAATTAATTGTGGTATTGGGAGAAGATATCGCCGCACTACTTGGTTTATCTTTCGCCCTTATAGCTATTGTTCTGGCTACAATAACCGGCAATCCTGTTTTTGATGCTATAGGAAGCATAGGTATTGGTGTCATTCTAATTATTGTTTCTGCTTTTCTTGCAATAAAAATAAAAAGCCTCCTGATCGGTCAAAGCGCCAGTCGGGAAACCCAAAGTGAAATAGAATCCTTTCTGAATAGCAGACCTGAGATCGAAGAGGTTCTCAATCTCATTACACTACAGCTAGGACCACAAATCATGGTAGCAGTAAAAGTAAAAATGGCACAATCCGAATCTATCGCTCAACTTATTGAGAACATTAACACCTGCGAAGCTGAGCTAAAAAATACGATACCTGAAGTCGATTGGATCTTTTTTGAACCCGACAATAAGGATTAGAAAGCCAGATATTATTTTCACAAATTGAATCATAAATAAAATAATAAAGCATTAAATAACTGACATATACATGACAAATAAAATTCTTGTTACCAAAGCCTCAGGTGAAAAAGAGGTTTTTGATACCGACAAACTAAGAAGCTCGCTCCAAAGGGCAGGAGCAGAAAAAGAACTTATTGATACTATTGTTAAGGATATTATTAGCTGGGCAATAGATGGCATAAGCACAAAAAAAATATACGCACGAGCATTCTCTATTCTCCGCCGAAAAAAAGCTGGTCCAGCATTGAAATATAAACTTAAGCAAGCCATTATGGAGCTTGGCCCTACCGGGTATCCTTTTGAGCATTTTGTTGGTATATTATTCAAGAAAAAAGGACTTCAGGTTGAAGTTGGGCAAGTAATTGACGGCAATTGTGTGACACATGAGATGGATGTAATAGCTACCGGGGAAAATACTCAGGATCTTGTTGAATGCAAATACCACCAATATCAAGGCAAACAAGTGAGTGTGCAGGTTCCTCTATACGTCAGATCCCGTGTTGATGATATTATCCGATTACGCATGAAATTGCCGGAATATCAAGGCTTTAATTTCCAGGGTTGGATCTTTACTAATACTCGATTCACATCCGACTCCATACAATTCGGAAAATGCAGCGGTCTGAAACTTATTGCATGGGATTATCCAGCCGGTCATGGACTCAAGGATATGATTGAAAAAGAGAATATTTTCCCAATAACTATCCTAAACAATTTATTAAAAAAGGAAAAAGAAAAACTCATGGAAGGAGGGATCGTCACCTGTGCGGTACTGAGGGAAAATCTTGAGGCCTTGGAAGCTTTCGAATTGAGTAATAAGAAGCGACGGGCCATAATCCAGGAGCTCGACGACATCTGTGGCTTAGCGACTTAAGAATAAAGTGAATAATCCTTACTTTTGCAGGATAATTGAGCTAAATAAAGCAATGAAAAAGTACATACTATTATTGGCTGTCGTTTTATCATTTTCTGCTTGCAAAGAAATCGATAAGCTAACACAGTTTGAAATGGAATATAGTGAGACTGTTGTCGTTCCATCCTTTATTGGCATAAATCTACCTTTCAATATCTTAACTCCAAATATCACAACAAACTCCGAATCGACCTTTGAAGTTAATGACACCAGGAAAGACCTGATAGAAAAAGCTGTCTTAACGGGCCTTGACCTAACTCTTACATCACCAGAAAAAGCAGATTTTAATTTTCTTAATTCCATCGAGGTATATATCTCAGCAGAAGGCCTGGAGGAAGTCAAGATTGCCTGGCAAAGCGACATTCCTGATGATACTAAATCCTTAACTCTTGATGTTACCGGTGTTGATTTGCAAGAGTACATCAAAAAAGACAGTCTTTCTTTGAGGCTGAGGACAAAAACCGGAAAATTACTAACATCAGAGCACACTATTGCCGTGCACTGTGTATTTTTTATTGACGCAAAAATACTTGGGATTTAGCTATTTCGACCAAAGCAAAATACTTTGTTATCAGCTCTCTTAAGGTTTTGCTCTATTGATTACGTGCGTACGCCAGACTCTCTTTCAAGTAGAGGAGAGCAGCTTCCCACGCGAAAATATTGAGTGCATCGTCATGCAACACATCGGCTTCTTTTGTGGCAGAACGAATCTGGTTCTCCCATTGATCCAGTAGAGCATTTACCTTTTCCTCCGAAAAAACATCATTAATAAAAAAGGTTTTTAGCTCCTCATATTCTTCATCAAAGCTCATCCATCCCCCGCAAAGTTTATCGCAAGCAGCAGACCTTTGCTTCTTACCTGATTCTGCATACTCAAATGGTTTACAGTCAGCACTTAGCTCACCCCAACCATCGGCAATTGCAGTAATAGGATTATTTATTTCTTTAATGTTTTCGAAGGCATTATCAAGGTCATATGGGATCAAAAAAAGCTTATCTATGCTCGGCTCCTCATACCAGAAATAATTATGATTATAGATTCTTCCATTATTCTCATACCAATGGAATGGTCCATCATCAGCCCGAATAGCTCTATCCACTACTGCATACGAGATTATCACATTGATATCCATCCACTTTGAAATAACTAACTTCATTTCTGATAACTCTGCATTCTCAATATCACAACCAAACTCCTCAATCATAACATCCTCTTGCTGTTTATCCTGATTTGTTTTAAGGTGGTTAAGATAAAACCGTTCATTATAGGCCTTTGCTTTGCTATCTGTTGGCCACACTTCTTTGTATACATTACCTCCTCCATCGGTAAAGTTATGTACTGCAAACTGCTCATCTACCTGTTCCACAAGAGCATACAATCCAGAGTACTCACCATTTATTATGAGTCTGGCATGTACGCATCGTGGAGCAGGAACCCCCATTTGTTTGAATAAATAATAGCCAAGTCGCTCATGCATCTGGCTATGATCGTGGTTCATGGAATTGAATTGCAGCTTATTGAGCTTATAGAATTTGTAATCATCCTGATAATAAGTAAAATCTACTTTCATCGACAGTTTTGTACAAACCTTGCTACCAGAGGGTGTAGCCACATCGTTCCCCGATAAACACCCTGCAAAAGATCCTATCGATCCTTTATAGCGAGCAGCAACCGGACCAATTGTATCACCTTGGAAAAC
>CAYUNU010000030.1:11717-16510 GCA_964446195.1 uncultured Porphyromonadaceae bacterium
CTATCGATCCTTTATAGCGAGCAGCAACCGGACCAATTGTATCACCTTGGAAAACTACCATGGCAGGAACATAATCTTCAGCTGCAGGATCAGCATCCAAAAAAGCTTTAGCCTCCTCCGGTATAAGAAGTTCAAAGGTTAATAAACTATCCTGATTAAATATAACATCAGATTCATAGTTTAGAAAATCCTCTTTACCCGAGGGGGTGATAGTCTCTAAACCATACATATACCTCTCAGGCAATACGCCCGGATCACAAGCCGAGAGAACCATAAGCATGAGAACCATGATTACAGCAAGATATCTACCTCCACCAAACACGAATCACATTTTTGCCATTTGTAGAAGGAACAAAAGGTCCTGGAAAAACATTCTTAGAACTTCTTTTTTCACCAAGATAATCCATATCAATACTATATGGTTTATCGTTGGCCTGGACATATGGCAGTTGTGGAGCTTCAACCAGCCCCAGCAAATCGGTTTTTATTATTTTTCTAAGCTGTTCCGAAGCCCATCTTTCATCCAGACTGATCTCAAGATACCATCCATCTTTTTTTTCATAAAGATCTATTTCAGGATCAACATCAGGATATAATTGTGGATAGGGTTCAGCCTTTCCCGGTTTAGCTCCATTCAGATAAATATTCCCATCCATCCAAACCGGCAATACGGCATCATCATAAGCACCCAAATCAGCCACTCCGGATAGAATATTATTATAGAACCTCTCATCTCCTGATTTATTAGGAGCTAAGCCGGCAACTTTTGTTGAATGGTTTTCCAGATGCGGGGTTAAACGTCTTTCTCCCTTAATAACGTAAATTCTGCCTGCTATCAGGTTATGAACATAAGCAGCACCTTGAGAATTAACAAGTAAGGAATTAGCCGATATCATGATGTTATTATCTATCAATGTTGGTCCATGGTTCACCTCAAGGAACAGATCCTCGCTGGGGCCATTATCGTGGAGCAAATTTTGTGAGACCCTTGTACCCTGGGCCATCCAATCCAGCCAAATGCCACGATTACATCTATATATGTGATTGCCCCATATCTTTGTATCCACCGCAGCATGGAACTTTATCCCGGCCATTTCTGCTCCTGTGAAAAGCTGCCGGAAATGTATATCATGAATTTCGTTTCCATAAACCTCACAGAATACCGGACCCAGACTGCCAACTATTCCAGCCTGCTCACAGTGGGCGATTTCATTATTTCTAACAATGTGGTGTCCTATGTTTTCGCTCGACCAGCCCTGCGCCAGTCCTCTCTCAATGGTTTTCACATATCCTTCAGCAGAATTAGCTGAAGTATTATCAAACTCATCCCCGTGCTTTCCGAGAGCTATCCCAACGCAGGTTGAATACCTCACAATATTGTCTTCAATTATCCATCCTTTACTCCAGTTTGTACCGATTAATCCTATTTGCTCTGCTGTTGGAGGAGCCCATGGAGTAGCTGCTTGCTCAAGTACAAACCCTTTGATTGTAATATAGTTTACACCTGTTTCACGTGGGTAGAAAACCGCTTGTCTGACATTAATTTCCACATCCTCAACATTGGGATCACAACCTTTGAACTGAGCCCAAATAGTTGTCAATCCATCACTTGCTTCCTGGCTCTCGGCAAACCAGTACATCTGACTTCCCGGATCTTGAAAAACTTCATCTTTTTCAGCTGCTTCAACAAGCCAGTGGCCATTCAGATATACTGCCCCTGTATGATGCTGTCGGCCTCTTGGACTAAACCAATCGCCAGAAATTAAATCCTGATATGGATTAAAATCGCCAAAGAAACTATTTGATATCTCTACTTTCCAGGTATCGCCCTGAACCCTTTCCCACCCTTTGATTGACTCCGAACCTTTAACAACAACTGTATCTCCATCAAAAGCTCTATAGACAATTCGTTTAGCATCAGACGTTCCACCACTTGTCGGATTTATTTCCTCCCTGTAAACACCCTGATGAACAGTAATAATATCGCCCGGCTCAGCTAACAATGCAGCAGCTGAAATAGTTTTTAAAGGTTCTTTTTTATTTCCTTGATTTGTGTCATCCCCTACAGGTGAGACATGGTACTCTTTTCCATCGATTGAACAGGAACAAATTAAGAAAAAGCAAAAAATAATGGGGAATAATGAAGTTCTCATATAGGCTGATTTAGAAAGTGAGACTAAAATTAGCAAAATGATGATAATAAATTTCTCTATACCGATTTAGATAAACGGTATTTATACTTCACAAAGACTTGATCACTTTATATTTTTTCTCACCAACTTGCAGAACATACAAACCTTCAGGCAATTCACTAATATCGAGCCTGGTAACATCATCTTGAATCGTACCCATCAGGATTACTTTTCCACTTGTTTCAAGCAATTGGTATTTTACCCCATGAGTTAATGTGGATTCAATATAAAAAGTTGAGTTAGCCGGATTTGGATAAATCCTGATATCTTGCAGGTCGACATTATCAATGCCTCCCAGATTTGAGCTAACCTCATTAAAAAAGGCCCAGATTACTTCTGCTGCTACAATTCCCGTATGTTCTGAATCTTTTTTCTCGGGCCAGCTATGTCCCCAATTATCAATTTTAAAATACCATACTTCATTATTATCGATACCACTTGTATGGTAATAGGCTTTTGTATTGTTTGGAAAAAAAGTGCTATCAGTTTTTGCGCATTCATTTTTCTTTGACCAATAACTAATCACGCTGTCCATATGAGGAGCCCCACCCCAACCCAAAGCATTAATCCCGGCAATCGGAACAGTTTGATCGTCCAAGCCATGGATCTGAAGGATTGAAATTGGCGTGACATCATCTCGGTTATTCCAAGTATAGCCACTCATAGTTCCAGCCATTGATGCAACAGCTTTAAAAACATCAGAAGCTTCACAAGCAAGAGTATATGACATAAAGCCACCATTGGAATGACCGCATGAGAATGTCCTCATAGAATCCAGCTTATACTCTTTTTGCAAATATCCGGCTAACTCAGAAAGGAAACCAATATCATCTGTATCACTGATTCCCAACCTTGCATTCCAATGGTTTATATTTTTCCAGTCCTTAGTTCCCTGAGGATAACAAACAACAAATTTATGGGCATCCGCAAGCTCATTTAAACCACAATAATTCATAAATCCTGCTGCATTTCCCCAATAACCATGTAATCCAAAAACTAAAGGAGCATTATCTGGAAGATCTTTTGGAACATACAGGGTGTATTCCCTATTAATCCCATCATGTATGTAACTATACTTTTGCTGGGTAAATGAGGCAAGCGAAATAAGAAGGCCTAATCCTGATAAAAGAATAATTTGGAAATACTTTCTCATGCTTAAAGATTAGAAATTTTACTTTCGGAAAGAGCTTCCAGTGGGAGTATTCTTATAGTACGAAAATGTACTTCTCCACCTTCTGATTGAAGTCCAATTTGTCCTGGAACTTCTTTGAGACCATGAGCTTCATTCACCTTTTCACCATTGATATAGAGTGTCAGAGTTCCTTTAAGAAGATATATTTCATAAGTGTTCCAATCGCCGGGCTCATCCTCATTATCTTTTATTTTTGTGATACCACTCAATTTGCCAAGCATTTCATTCTCTTTCTCGATAAAGCGCTCAGAATCGCCGCTCACAGGATTTCCGTGAAACCCATAAATATCGCCGGCATTACCATGCTGAAGCTGAGCCTCATAGCATATCGGCAATGCTTGTGGATCACCATTTATCCGCATTAAAACGCCTGAATTACCAGCTTCTTTCCCTGGAGCCCATCTCCACTCAACAAGCAGTTTGAAGTTTGTATATTGCTGTTCGCTGGCAATATATCCCATAGGTTCTCCTTTGCAAATAAGGAGACCATCCTCAACGCTCCAAACATCATTTATAGATAAATCAGGATTAACCAGAAAATATTCCCAGCCTTCCAGACTTTCTCCATCAAAAAGGTTAATAGCATCTGTTTGATCTTGAGATTGAATGGTAAAAGGTAATGAAACAAGTAAAAATAAGATAAGTAGGCGCATAATAGATTCAGTTATTAATAATAAGTATGCAAGAAAGTGAATTAATCAATGTAATTCAAGCATCTCCAAGGTAAAGAAAAGAAGCTTTCGGAGAATATAACTTGCAAATGAATAATCATCAGTCGCGGTAGTTAATGAATAACTCGCTATTGTCTATTTATCAGTCCCTTCAAGCACTTACAGCTTGCAAGCCATGCATAAGCCGACTATATTTATAGTTGATATAAACCTATAAATTAACAGACATGAAGAACCTAATTTATTTTGCTATTTTGATATTTCTAGTCTCCTGCTCAAATGATAAAAAACCCGAATTCATAGATGTGAATGGCGAGCAAATGTTAGCTTGTGACATTTTGAATGTTAAAGACACCGTTGACTTTCCACTAAGTGATCTGATTGAAGATTGTGAGATGGTCAGGTTAAAAGCCGACGAAGGAAGTCTGTTCGATAAGGCATGGCACACGAGCATATCGGATAATTATATAGCCATAAAAAGTTATGGAAAATTTCCGGTAAAGCTATTCAAGAAGGATGGAACCTTCATTCGTGATCTGGGAAGCATTGGTAGAGGCCCGGGAGAATATACTTCACTTTACGGAATCCAACTTGATGAAGAAAGAAATCGGATCTACCTCACACCATTTGCTAATGCTCAAAACCTGATTGTTTATTCTTTAGATGGCCAGAATCTGGAAGATATTCCCTTGGCTTTTAGGAGTGGTAAAATAAGAGCCTTTGTTGAAGGGGATAAGG
>CAYUNU010000031.1:0-8139 GCA_964446195.1 uncultured Porphyromonadaceae bacterium
TGGCCAGGATTCGAAGTAGAGTTGATTTTCCTGTTCCATTTTTTGCAATAAGTGCAACCTTTTGATTTTTATCAATGCTCAGAGAAAGAGCGTCAAAAAGAATAAGATCGCCATATGATTTGCTTATATTTTCTGCTTGTAAATAATTCATTTCCTTCCTTCCTGCTTGTTCGCGTATCCCCCTGTATCTCTTTTCGCCAAGGGGGGAAGATTCTTAGCTGCATTTTCTCCCGCTACATATCCGGTTGACCAGGCTATTTGCAGGTTATATCCTCCTGTGTTTGCATCAAGATCCATTATCTCCCCTGCAAAGTATAATCCTGATATAAGTTTTGATTCCATTGTTTTGGGAGATATTTCTTTAGTTGATACACCTCCCGCGGTAATAATTGCTTCTTTAAATGATCTATGTCTGCTAATAGTGAAGCTCATATTTTTCATCAGGTTTCGTATTCTTTTTCTCTCTTTTGAAGAAATCTGGTGGCATTCTTTACCAGGATTAATTTCAACTTTTTCTATGAATAAGGGTATTAAATCCATAGGGAGCCATTTTTTGAAAATATCACTCAGGGTTTGCTTTCCGTTGTCATTAATATCTCTCTGGAGACGATTATCTAGTTTTTGATCGTCGAGTGCAGGTTTGAGGTCTATACTGATTTCAACCTTATTGTTTTTTTCAAGATTTTCAACAATTTTCCTGCTCATTGTCAGGATTATAGGTCCCGAAAGCCCAAAATCCATGAACATAAGTTCACCAAAAGCTTCATCTGTTTTTTTATTATCGGTCCAAACGGTAGCTTTAACATTTTTCAGGGTCATTTTGTGCAAGTTTCCCGGGATTTTCTCGACGGTCTCGAAAGGGACTAGTGAGGGTAGGATTTTGGTCACTTTATGACCGGCTTTTCTTGCCAGGTCGTATCCGTCTCCGCTTGAACCTGTTGCCGGGTATGTTTTACCACCTGTGGCAATAATAATTCTATCTGAGGAGAAATTCTCACCGTTGGCTCTAAGGCCAGTAATTTTTGAATCTAAGATGAGCAATTTATCTACTCTGTATCCACATTTTATTTCCACGCCAAGACCATTAAGCCATTTAAGGATAGTTTGCACAACATCAGCCGCTTTGTTGGTAGCGGGGAAATATCTACCTCCTCTTTCAAGGTTCAGCTCCAGTCCATTTTTCTCAAGCAGATCAATTATATCAGGAGAAAAGAATTGGGAAAAAGCACTTCTCAGGAATTTTCCATTCGGGAAAACCTGGGTGATAAAATCTTCTTTTTCAGCATTATTGGTGATATTGCAGCGTCCCTTACCGGTTATCAGTAGTTTTCGGCCTTCCTGGCGCATTTTTTCGAGTACCAAAACTTTGGCTCCCAATTCTGCAGCTCTACCAGCTGCGATAAGGCCGGAAGCGCCTGCTCCTATAATGATAAGATCAAACTTTTTCATGTGGGGGGCAAAAGTAAGCTAATTAGCTGTTTATTTATCTTTGATTTTTGATTCCCGTACCAAGGGAGAGAACTCTTCCTTTAAACTAGTAGTATCCCAACCCAGATCTTTATCTTTCCCTAAGCTATTCATATCATCCAACATCATGCTTTCGAGGTCTTCATTTTTTTCCTTTATTCCTTGAATAAACTTATGCTCTTCATGGTGCAATTCAGCTAATTCTCTTAGGAAGTGCTCGTCGTGTTTTCTAAATGTTTGCAATGCTCTCATCACTGGATAGCGGCGGAAACCCATCATTGCAAGAGCATCAGCAGCCATTCTCAGTGCGCTGTCGAGATATTCTCTTTGGATAGCCTCTACTCCTGCTTCCAGCATTTGATAAGAATCATTCCAGCTTTTTGTCCTGACAATTATTTTTAAGTGAGGATGATGTTTTTTTGCAGTTTCAACAATTTGAAGTGCTTTTTCGGAGTTGTCGACAGCAACAATAAGAAGCTTTGCATCCTCAGCTCCTGCAGCCGATAAGAGGTTGTGCCTTGAGGCATCACCATAAAACACTTTTAATCCCATTTTTCTCAAAAGATCAACATTGTTGGGATCGGTGTCCAGATAGGTGGCATTTACGCCATTAGCCTGCATGAATCTTCCAATTGTACTACCATATCTGCCAAAACCGGCAATGATAACAGGGCATTGGACATCAATACCTTCATCATGAGGACGGGGTTTTTCTGTTGTTCCAAACCTTGGTTGAATTAGTTTCTCATTCAGGAGCATGAGTAAAGGGGTTAGGGCCATTGAAAGGGCCACTGAAGCGATAATAAGGTTGGCCTGTTCACCTTCCATCACGCCATTCTGGAGAGCGAAGGAAACCAGAACAAATGCAAATTCACCTCCCTGGGCAAGAGCAAAGGTGAACATAAGGTTGCTGTCCAGCTTCATACCAAATAATTTACCTAAAGTTGCCAGCACAATCATTTTAACAAAAATTAGCCCGCCAACAATAAGTGCTATGAGTGTTGGTTCGCTAATGATCAAATCAAAATCTATGGAGGCTCCAACAGCGATAAAGAAAAGACCTAACAATAAACCCTTAAAAGGTTCAATATCAATTTCCAGCTCATGTCTGTATTCACTCTGTGCCAGAACCACACCTGCCAGAAAAGTTCCTAATGCAGGGCTAAGACCAACTTTGGTCATTAACAGGGTTATAGCAATGATTAACAACAAAGCTGCTGCTGTGAAAAGTTCCCTCAGTCGGGTAAGTGCAATCAGTCGGAAGGCCGGACTTATCAAGTATTTGCCGGCTGCTATAATTGCTGTGATAACACCCAGTGTTACTAAGGTTCGCAAAACTATTGGGAGATCTTCAACCCAATTGTGTACATCTCCTGCTCCCAATATAGCAGGAGCTTCATTAACTGCCAGTAAAGGAAGAAAAGCCAATATTGGTATAACAGCAATATCCTGGAAGAGAAGAACAGAAAATACGTTTTGACCTCCCTCTGTTTTAAGCAAACCTTTTTCGCTCAGGGTTTGCATTACTATAGCAGTTGAAGACAAAGCAAGAGTTAGTCCGATAGCTAGTGCTGTTTGCCAGGCTAATGGGCTGAAAACAGCAATTATAACTGTTATTAATGCTGCTGTTATAACAACTTGGATACCACCTAGGCCAAGTATTGATGCCCTAAGCTTCCATAGCAAGGTAGGTTGCACTTCCAGTCCTACTAAAAACAGCATCATGACCACTCCAAACTCAGCAAAATGCATTATATCCTGACCTTCTTCTCCAACCAGTCCAAGAATAAAGGGGCCGATAATTACTCCTGCGAGCAAATATCCCAATACAGATCCCAAACCAAGTTTTTTTGCTATCGGAACAGCAACTACTGCTGCGCTCAGATAAATAAATGCCTGGTAAAATAGATTTTCTCCATGCATGTTAAATTCCCTCCTCGATTTTATAATCGTTTAAATACTCAAGATCCTGGGCCAGTGTTATATTGAATTTATTATTAATAATAGTATGTAAGAGATTGTTGAACTGGAATTTATGGACTGCTAATTCAGAATTATCCATAGCGTATGTCCCATGCACAACATAGGGCGGCATTTTTAGCATACCGCACCTTCTGACAGTTAAATCAATAGGTAAAATCAACTCACGTACAGTATGTTTATGCATTCCAGTTGGCATGTATGCCTGTTTCGGCCCTCCAGTGCTTATTACATTGAAGAATAATTTCCCTTTTAGGGCATTACCCATGCTGCCATAGGCCCAGCCGTGGGTTAAAACAAGATCAATCCATTCTTTGAGTAAAGCGGGCATACTATACCAATACATGGGGTGTTGAAATATAATACAATCATGCATGGACATAAGTTTCTGTTCCTTCTTTATATCTATGTCATGCTCCGGATAGGATTCATACAAATCATGAAAAGTCAGGTCTCCTATGCTATCAAGACCCTCAATCAGTTTACGATGGATATTTGATTTATGAAGTGCTGGATGAGCAAAGAGAATTAGTACTTTCATATTATGTCCGTTTTATTTTTGTTAAAATAAACAATTACGTTGCCATGACAAAGTTAAACTGATTGATATATTTTTATAATGCGGTAAGGTTTATTGTCTATCTGGCATTAAGTGTTTATTTTGCCGCATTATTAATACTGCATTTTCTTTGGAAATATTAGTGTAACTTTGCAGTCGATTCAGATTTGAGAATTAGCGCTACTGATCACTAATTGCTTCACGACCAATATCCGGTGCCCACTGCTCTCTTTTTTAAGTCCTTTTAACTTATAATAATAAGGATTGTTATGAAGTCATTCTATATAGGAGATTTGAAAGTGCCTGTGCCCATTATACAAGGGGGTATGGGAATTGGTATATCGCTGTCTGGCTTAGCATCCGCAGTAGCTAACATGGGAGGAATTGGTGTTATATCAACCGTTGGTATTGGCTTGATAAATAAAAGTCCCGGTGAGAGCTATAAACAAAGTAATATTGATGCTATCCGGAAGGAGATTCAAAAAGCCAAAGCGAAAACCAATGGAATTCTTGGAGTTAATATTATGTCGGTGATAACAAACTTTTCCGATATGGTAAAAACTACAATTGAGGAAGGTGTAGATGTTATATTTTCCGGAGCAGGTTTACCACTCGACTTGCCTAAGTATTTGAGCGGGGGGATAAAAACCAAACTTGTTCCTATTGTATCTTCTGCCAGGGCTGCGTTAATTATTTGCACTAAGTGGAAGCAAAACTTTAATTATCTTCCTGATGCTTTTGTAGTTGAGGGACCAAAAGCTGGTGGTCATTTGGGATTCAAAGCTGAAGATCTTTTTTCCGAAAGGAATAAGTTGGAAAATCTTGTAGAAGAAGTTCTTAAGGTCACGCGCAACATCAAGAAAGAGTTTAAGAAAGATATACCGGTTATAGCAGCAGGCGGAATATATTCTGGAGATGATATGTTTAGGATAATGGAACAAGGTGCTTCGGCAGTTCAGCTGGGAACACGTTTTGTTGCTACGGAGGAGTGTGATGCCTCTCCTGAATTCAAAAACACCTTTCTAGAAGCCAAAGAGAAGGATATTCAGATAATTAAAAGTCCGGTAGGAATGCCTGGAAGGACTGTGTTCAATCAATTTTTACAGGAAGCTCAGGATGGAAAACGACGACCTGCTGTTTGTAAAAATAATTGTTTGAGATCCTGCAATCCTAAAACTACATCTTATTGTATATCAGAAGCATTGCTGGCTGCTTTTCAAGGTAATCTTAAGGATGGCTTTGCTTTTACCGGAGCCAATGCTGGTTTGGTAGATAAAATTTCAACGGTTAAAAAAGTTTTTGAAGATCTTAAAAGGGAGTATAGAAAAGCAAAAAAAACTTAAGGATTTGTATGTCAGCATGATAATTTTTTGTAACATTATTGGAAATATCTTAGCTGAGGGAAATATTAAACATTAAAAACAACTATAAAGATTAAAAATATTCATGGGTAGATCACGCGAAACATACGGCAAAAAGGAAGTAAGAAGCAAGAAAGAAAAGAAAAGAAAAGAGAAGGAAAAGAGCAGACTGGCTAAAAAAGAGGATGGTAAGAAGGGGAGTTTGGATGACATGATTGCTTATGTTGATGAAAACGGTATGATCACCTCAACACCTCCCGATCCAGATAAAAGAACTGAAGTCAAGTTGGAAGATATTTCGATATCCATTGAATCAAAGCCTGAGGAGGATGAAGCTGATAAAATCAGAAAAGGTACTGTAAGCTATTTCAATGAGTCTAAAGGATATGGATTTATTCGAGACGCTGTCACCAAGGAGAGCGTTTTTGTTCACATAAACAGCACATTAGATCCCATAACTGAGGGTAACCTGGTAAGCTTTGAGGTTGAGAAAGGCCACAAAGGACCTGCTGCAGTAAATGTTAAGATTGTGAAGTAGGCAAGTGCAGAGAAATTTGAGTCTTTAAACTCCTATCTGCATCTCTGTAAGTTTTCTGTAGTTACCTGATGGATCTTTCATTAGTTCCTCATGTGTGCCTTGTTCAACAATGATTCCCTGCTCCAGAACCACTATTCTATCCGAGTTTCGGATTGTTGAAAGCCTATGAGCAATTACTATTGATGTTCTTCCTTTCATGAGCTGTTCAAGGCCTTCCTGAACAAGCCTTTCTGATTCAGAATCTAATGAAGATGTTGCCTCGTCAAGAATTAGTACCTTAGGGTCATTGAGTATTGCCCTGGCAATAGCAATTCTTTGCCTTTGTCCACCGGAAACCTGGGTCCCTCTTTCCCCAACAACCGTATCAAGCTTATCGGGAAACCTTTCTATGAATTCCCAGGCGTTAGCCAATTTAGCTGCTTCCTCAATCTCAATGTCACTGGCATTGTATTTCCCATAAGCAATATTTTCTTTTATAGTTCCACCAAAGAGAAAAATATCCTGGGGAACGAGAGCTATTTGATGCCTTAGGGCGGATAATGAAAATAGGGTAGAGTTCTTTTCATTAAATTCAAGACTGCCGGAACTGGGTGGATATAAGCCAAGTAGTAAAGATGCAATTGTAGATTTACCTGCACCACTGGCACCAACCAGGGCAACAACTTGATTTGGTGCTACAACAAGGTTGATATCTTTTAATACAAATTCTTCCAGCCTTGAAGGGTAAGCAAAACTAAGATTGTTAAACCTGATTTTGCCCGTTAAAACCTGCTCAGGGTCCAATACTTTAATTTCTTCAATGTCTTCTTCTTCAGAATCAAATATTTCAAAAAGATCATCTGTAGCACCAATGAAGCGCTGCATTCGCGTTATTACTGAGGCCAAACCACCAATATTACCTCCAATAAATACCGAGTATATGACAAAGCTGAATAGGTCTCCTGCTGCTAATTCTCCTGCAGAAAGCATAGTTGCACCTTTCCATATTACTGCCACCAGGGAGCCAAAAAGACTAACTGTTAGGAAGGAGGAAAAGGCACCACGATATCTGCCACTCTTCATGCCAATTTTTGCTGCTTTCCAGATTCGCCCCTTGTACCGTTCAATCTCAAAAAATTCATTTGTATAAGACTTTACACTTCTAATGCCTTGCAAAGTTTCTTCAACAATTGTATTACTTTCTGCAACTCGTTTTTGGGCATCCTTTGAAAGCCTCCTGATAAATCGCCCAAAAATAAAAACAAGAATGACGGCAGGAGGTATAATGGTTAGCATGAATAGTGTTAGAGTCGGAGTTTTAATGCTCAAGATTAGGATGCCACCCAGAATATATACTATTTGGCGAATAAAATCTGCCAAGGTACTTGTAAGAGTTTCCTGGACCAGCGAAACATCAGCTGAAATTCGGCTATTCAATTCACCAACCCTGTGCTCGTCAAAGAATACCATCGGAAGCTGTATCAAATGAGAAAAAGTGTCGCTCCGCAAATCTGCCATACTTTTCTCTGTTACATTTACAAAAAGAACGGTCCTGAAATAGGAAAAAACAGACTGGGCAATGAAAATTGCTCCAAGCAAAAAGACTATGCGGCTCAGTTCACTGCCATCTCCCCCGTCAATTCCAGAATTAACTAAATCTCCCATTAGCTCAGGAAAGGCAAGACCGGCAATACTGGAGGCTAATAGGAATACCATTCCAATTGTATATTCAACCCGATATGGGTGAAGATATTTGAAAAGCTTAAATACTTTGCGAAAACCCTCAAGGGTGAATTTATTCTTCTTTGTTTCCGACATATTATTCCTTTGATTATCCTTTTTTTTAAGGAGTGCAAAAGTACAACAATCTTAAGCCAAAAAAGATTGCAACTAATTTCCGGATTTCTTTGCTGGTGATTTTCAGAAATTATAATCTGTATTTGCCACAAGGCAATTTGAACTTTTTGCTTTCACCAATGTTGTATTAAAAACCAAAATATTATAATTATGGATTTTGGAAACATCAATTTTTTAGCGGTCCTGGTTGGTGGGGTTGCAGCTTTCGCTCTTGGATCATTGTGGTATACAGCTTTTTTCGGTAAAGCCTGGCAAAGACTTTTAGGCCTTTCTGATGAATCATTGCAAAAAGGAAGTATAGCACTTACGATGCTTTCCAGCTTCGTTTTAATGACAATTATGTCGTTTGGTTTGGCTATTTTAATCCAAGGTCATGCCGATCCAGATTCTGACCTAGG
>CAYUNU010000031.1:8149-16458 GCA_964446195.1 uncultured Porphyromonadaceae bacterium
TTTCATCCCCCTGATTGAATATTATTTTAATGGCAAATATTGACATGTCATCAACCTAGGCACATTCTATTTTGCCATAGGGGTTGTCAGGAGAAAGGATAAAAGCTGCATTTTTTAAATCGCCGTTGGTGTTAAAAATAATAAAAGGCGTTTTTTCTATCTTTGTTTTAATGACATTTATGTCATTTGGTTTGGCTATCCTAATTCAGGGTCACGCTCAATCGACCTCTGAAATAGGCTTATTACCAGGTCTTTACCACGGTTTGACAGTCGGGGTGTTTTTTGTTGGAATGAGTATAGGAATTAACTATCTTTATCAAAGAAGATCCTTTAAACTGTGGCTCATTGATGCCGGATATCAGGTTTTGTTCCTTGGTCTTCAGGGTGCGATTCTGGGTTTTTGGCATTAGGTCTTTTTTGGAAGAAAGAAATTAAATTCATTTGGCCTTCGGGCTAAATAGCAAGTCACAAGGAGTAAGTGATGTTTGTTAAGCCCTGGATAATACCAGGGCTTTTCAGTTTTATTATCAAAATGTTTTCCAATCTTAATTTATAATTCAAAACTTTTTTGCCGCTCGTCACCAGTCTACCTTCACTTTTTTTTAACTTGCGCGCTAAAATTCAAAAAATATCAAGCATGAAAGTTGAAAAGAACAAAGTAGTTTCGATCCATTACACATTGAAATCCGACAAAGGAGACCTTTTGGATACTTCGGATGGTAAAAGCCCTTTACCTTATATTCATGGTACTGGTCAACTTATTCCAGGATTAGAAAAGAAACTTGAGGGCCAGGAAACAGGAGCTGAACTTAATGTTGTAATTCCACCCGAAGAGGCTTATGGTGAATATAACGAAGAACAGGTTTTTGTTGTAGGTAAAGAAGGGTTTCAGGGTGAGGAAGAACTAACTGTTGGTCTGCAGGTTCAACTGGATACCGGTGATGGTCAGGCAATTGGTGTTGTTACTAAAATTGAAGACGAAAATGTCACCCTGGATCTTAATCATCCCTTGGCCGGCGCCACTTTGCATTTTGATGTCAAAATTGAGGGTGTTCGTGAAGCAACACAAGAAGAGCTTGACCATGGTCACTCCCATGGTGAAGGTGGGCACCAGCATTAATTGATTGTAAGCTTCCTGTTTACCTGGAAGTCTCCGGATTTTATTCCAATAATATATACCCCTGGACTTTTTTTTTCCAGGGGTATTTCTGTTTTAATACCACCTTTTGGAAATGAATATGTACTAATCCTACGTCGAGCCTGATACCTTAAAGCACTGCATTAAGTAACTGAACAAGAGTTATTACAAATAAGTATTTTATTTTCTATCTTCATAAACAAAACATAACTCTTTCAATATGAAAGCTAATTCTTTGTTATTGATTTTTTTACTGTTGTTGCTGACGCTAAACTCATGTAATCAAATCTCACCCGATAAAGACTTCGGTGCTTATTATACTAAAATAGAATCTGAAGAGGCGTTCGAGCAGTATTCAAGAACAGGAGATTATCCTGATATTATTGTTGATCTGGGGTCTGACAATGGTAAAGTAGTTTTCTGGAGAGGATCAAGTTATTTACCATATTTTGAAAACTCAAAAGGGGAGCAAAGTTACTTTCCGCAAATCATTGAAAGAATGGGGAATGGATCAGGTAGTATGCCGGATAGAGTGAACACTTATTCTCATACAAAGATTATTAAAAGTAATCCTGATAGTGTAGTGATTCACTGGAGGTACTTGAGAAATTTTGAAATTGGAAATCCGGATATTGGGGTAAGTCCGGAAGGCTTTGTTGATGAGTATTTTAAAATTTTTCCTGATGGGAAGGTAAGCAGGGAGATAATCCAGGGTAGGGCAAAAACCAATGACTGGAACAACCCAGGTAACCTGATAAGACAAGATATACTGGTTCTTAGAAATGGAATTCAGCTTGATGAAGTTGTTAATTATGAATTAGTTATTGATCCTATTGTTGTGGAAGGAGCCGAATTGCTCAATCAAGGTGAAGCAAATACAGTGATTAGTGTGAGATTTGACGAGGGAATTGGAGAACAGGTAAAAGAGGATATTTCTGAGAAAGCAATAAGCGTTTCTGGTCGGAAAGTACTTTGGAGGAGTGGCGTTTCTGGAACAGCCCTCCAATTTGACGGTTATAATTCTGAAATTAGCCTTCCTGCGGATATTTCCAGGACGATAAGCAATGATATCAGTCTTCAGGCTTTTGTGTCACTGGGGGCATACCCTTGGAGTTGGTGCCCAATAATTCAGCAGTGCGATGATGTTCCTGAAGAGATTGAACGGATCCAGAAGCATGGGAATTATAGTACTTCCATAAAAAAAGAAAATGAAACGGGCTTTTTCCTAGGGATCAGTGGTGAAGGTAAGCCTGGCTTTAAACTAAATGTGGGAGGAAGCTGGGAGGAGCTTTCAGGTGATTTAGTTTTGGAAAGGAGGGAATGGTACTTGCTAACTGCGACATATAGCAATGATGATGGACTAATGAGAATATACGTGGATGATAAACAGATAGCTGTTAAGAAGGTGAAGTCTGGCTCCATTGTTTTGAGCAACAATGATATCAGGATTGGTAGAGGAAAAGCCAGGCGCCCTATAAATCCAGTCAGGAGGAATACTTTCCCGGGGCAATTTGCCTTCGATGGACTTATCGATGAGGTGAAGATTTTTAATTCAGAACTTAGTGAGAGAGAAATATCAGGATATTTTTCTTCTTCAAAAGCCAAGAGTATTGATGTGGATATGGACAAAAGAGTTCTACCGGCCGGCGATTATGAAATGGGCTTTGGAGCGGAGTATAAACATCTAAAATACTATGACATTTGGGATAATTTATGGTGTTTCAGCGATCATCCGGATATTGTGGTTGGATTCGATAATAAGCCTTCGAAGTTTGTTTTTTGGAGAGGGGTTAGCTACATACCTATGATGGTGAATGAGAAGGGGCAATGGTACAGTAACGAGTTCAATGAAACCTGGGGAACCTCTGGAGGAGATGGTTGTCAGGAACCCATGTCAGATAAAGGAAACTATTTCACTTATGCCAGGATACTGGAAAATACTCCGGCCAGAGTGTTAGTTCATTATCGCTTTCCTCTTGCCGATGTTAACCTTGTAAAAGCCAATTATGTTGAGGAAACAGGCTGGTATGATGTGGCTGATTGGTATTATTATATTTATCCTGATGGGATCGCTGTTAAGAGGAAGCATCTATGGACAAGTGGCGACCGGAATCATGAGTGGCAGGAATCGATGGCAATATTTGGGCCCGATCAGCATCCTGAACAGATAATCGAAACGACAAATACTGTTACAATGCAAAATATGTCTGGTGAAACTAAATCTTATAACTGGACAAAAGCACCACCGCCAAATGTTGATGAGCCAGCAGGTCAATGCATTCAAATAGTTAATTATACTGGTGAATATGACCCGATTACAATTGGAGAAGCTTTTGAAGGATCAAATGTTTATGGTGGAGAATTAACACCTTACTCAGTTTTCCCTACCTGGAATCACTGGCCTGTAGCTCAAATGCCTTCAGATGGTAGGTATGCTAGTTTTCCCGATAGAACAGGTCATAGCTCTTTAACCCATGTTTATCTACCCATATACGATGAGGCTGAGGGGGACAAACCTTTCTATGAAAAACTTCTGATGGAAGGGATGCTGAAAACAGACGAGACTGATCTGGTGAGGCTGGCAAAATCATGGAATAATGCTCCAGAAATACAAATTGAAGGGGAAGGAGAGGCATGGTATGATAAAGCTCAACGAGCTTATATTGTCGATGGTGCTAGTGATAAACTTGAATTAACTGTTTTGGCAAATAATGATAAACCAATAGTCAATTTGTGTTTCGTAATCAGCGATTGGGGAAAAGAACCAGCTACTGAAATCAGGATGAATGATAAGGTTTATGATGCTAAGCAAGGGATTGTTAGAGAAAGAGATGGTAGCTATAAATTAGTAGTTTGGATCAAGGTTGAAACAGAGGAAGAGATTAAGATAAAGGTTGAAAGATAGAACTGGAGATTGGGCGATCAGGGGATCCTAATACTATGCTTTGAAATTGTAAATTTTCAAGCATTAATTATAAATTATGTGGCTAAATTAAAAGTTATGAGGGTATTAAACTTTGTAGTAGTACTGGTTTTTGTTTTGTCAGCTTGTAATGAAACAAGGGACTATGATCTGGTCGAAAAATCTGTTCATCTTAGTTTGGAACAGGCGGATGCTCTTGCTGAATTACCATTAGCTTGTATACAAAATGAGTATCCTAATAAACTTGGTCAAACTCTTGGTAGTAAGAATGATCTTGGAGAGCCCAGCGTTTTACATCCTGCTTTTTATGGTTGTTTCGATTGGCATTCGTCTGTTCATGGACACTGGTCTTTAGTAAAACTATTAAAAGAATTTCCTGATTTAAAACGGGCTGAGGAAATTAAAATTAAGCTTCTTCAAAATATTTCTCAGGATAATATCAATACGGAGCTCGAGTACTTTCAAGGGGAGCACAATAAGTCTTATGAACGAACCTATGGTTGGGCCTGGCTACTGAAGCTGTCGGAGGAACTTCATACCTGGGATGATCCTATGGCAAAGGAGATCAGCTCAAATCTTCAGCCATTGACCGACTTAATTGTTGAAAAGTATAAGGTCTTTCTGCCGAAGCTTCTTTATCCGATTAGGGTAGGTGAGCATGCTAATACGGCATTCGGACTGACTTTTGCATGGGATTATGCACAAACGCTGGAAAATGAAGAATTCAAGGACATTATTGAATCGAGAGCAAGGGATTTTTACTTTGAGGATATTGATTGCCCTCTGTCCTGGGAACCAAGCGGGTTTGACTTCCTGTCACCCTGTCTGGAAGAGGTGGATCTGATGCGTCGTGTGCTTGGTCGAGCAGAATTTAAGAATTGGTTATCGAAATTCTCTCCCAATATTCTCTCAAAGGACTTTTCTCTGGCAGTGGGAGAGGTTTCTGACCGTTCAGATGGAAAGCTGGTTCACCTCGATGGATTAAATTTCAGTCGGGCCTGGGTGCTCATTGGTTTAGCAAAGCAATATCCCGAATACAGCTATTTAAATGAAATTGCACTCAGGCATTTTGAATATTCCTTTCCAAACTTGATCGGAGATAGTTATGAGGGAGGCCATTGGCTTGGGAGTTTTGCTCTATATGCGATTACCCGATAAAGCTTAAGTCACTCGTCATTCGTCACTATTCTTCAGCTTTGCAAAATACTTCTTTGCTTCCTTGATAACTTTTGGTGCCAGGATTATGGCTGATATCATTGTTGGGAAGGCCATGGTGGCATATGCCGTATCTATGAGGCTGATTATCACTTTTAAGGTGCTTACAGCTCCTATTGGAAGAACCACGACGTAGAATATTTGGTATATGATTTTATATTTTGTTCCGAACAGAAAGCTAAAAGCTTTGGTGCCGTAGTAAGGGAATGCAACCATTGTAGTTACTGAGAATATTGCTACGCATGCAATAAGTATATATGGTCCAACTACTGGTATCCCCTGAGCGAATGCCATAGTCGTTAAGCTAATGCCATCTGCATCACTGCTTTGCCATACTCCAGTAACAATTATTGCTAATGCCGTCATGGTACAAACAATGATAGTATCAATGAAGGGTTCGAACATGGCTACTAAACCTTCACGAATCGGCTCCGCCGTTTTAGCTGCTCCATGTGCCATTGGTGCTGTTCCTATACCGGCTTCATTTGAAAAAGCTGCCCGTCTGACGCCAACAATTATTATTGCTCCTAATGATCCACCTAAAACAGCGTTTCCTGAAAAGGCATCTTCAAAAATTAATTGAAAGCCCGGTATTATTTCTTCATGGTTAGAAGCAAGAATATATATCACTGAGCCAACGTATAGTATAACCATGAAAGGGACTAATAGCCCTGCGACTTTACCGATACGTTTTATGCCGCCAAAAATTACCAGAATGACAATTATTGATAAAGCAAGGCCAGAAATCAGGTCGGAGGTGAAGCCAGTTTTTACACCATTGGGTATTAGAACGATATCTTGAATAGCTTGGGTGAGCTGGTTTGCCTGAAAAATAGGAGTGACTCCAATCATGGCAGTAAGACAAAAAATAACGGCCAGAAACAGCCAGTTTTTCCCCAATCCATGTTTTATTACATACATTGGTCCTCCCTGAAGATTACCATCAGAATCTTTACCTCTATACATGACAGACAGTGAGCAGGTGAAAAACTTGGTAGTCATCCCAACCAAGGCACTAACCCACATCCAGAATACAGCTCCGGGTCCTCCGGTGGTTATTGCCACAGCTATGCCGCTGATATTCCCCATCCCGACAGTAGCAGCAAGGGCAGTGGATACGGCCTGATAATGAGATATTTGTCCCGGTTCATCCTTGTTATCGTATTTTCCCAAAAGTGCTCGTAGGGCATGGCCTAAATACTTGAAAGGCATCAAGCGTGAATAGACCATGAAGAACAAGCCACCGCCAAGTAGGAGAAATAAAAGTGGGGGACCCCACATGAAATTACTAAGATCAATTATTGCTTCACCGATTTTTGACATCCCACAAAGCTAGCATGAATTTTTTTAAAGGATAATGGTACTGTTTATCTAGCTACTTTTTAAAAACCATCTTACCCCCAACAATTGTGTATTGCACTTGTGTTTTCATTATTTCTTCTTCGGGAATAAGCAGGAGGTCTTGGTCGAGTATAGCTATGTCAGCCAGATAGCCTTCCTTAATCATCCCTTTGCGGTCTTCCATGAACTGTGCATATGCAGCTCCCAGGGTATATAATTCGATGGCTTCTTCCATTGTTAACTTTTGATCGGGGAACCAACCTTCTCCTTCTTCTCCAAGGCGATCTTTTCTTGTAACGGCAGCATACAATCCTTCCATTGGCTCCAGGGGCTCAACGGAATAGTCTGTTCCAAAGGCTAATTTGGCTCCTGCATCTAACAATCTTCGCCAAGCGTAAGCACCTTTTGACCTTTCCAGACCGATACGCTTTTCTGCAAAGCGCTTGTCGGTAATGCAGTGGGTTGGCTGCATGGAGGCTATTACCCCTAATTCGGAAAACCTTGGAATATCTTCATCAATAAGGATTTGGGCGTGTTCACTTCTATGGCGACTATCACGTTTACCATTTACTTCCTGAGCTTTTTCATAGGCATTCAGTATCCAGTTATTGGCTTTGGTACCGATAGCGTGTATTCCTATCTGGAAGCCCATAGCATCGCAGGCCAATACCTTTTCTTCAAGCTCTTCGTAGGGCATTTGGGGTAAACCTGTTTTTCCAGGTTCGTCAGACAAAGGTTCAAAAAGCAATAATGTTCCTGATCCAAGTGTACCATCAATAAACCCCTTCATGTAGCCAAAGCGGATCCAGTTTCCTTCGGGTGGATAAGCCTTTCGCATGGCATCATACTTCTCGAGAGTTTCTTTATTCGCTGTTAGTCGACCAGCAACATCAATTCTACTGGTCAGTTTACCTAATGATTGCCACTCCTTAAAAAACTCCGGATCCCCTCCGCCTGGATACTGTATGCTGGAAATTCCCAGTTTGGCGGCGTGTTTGAATGCTGCTTCCCAGCCCTTCATCGTTTTTTCTTCTCTTTGTGCTTCAGTTAGGTCTTCCTCAATGGCATTGTATTTTAGCAGCCCCTGGGCCGATTCTTTAAATATACCTGTTGGCTCTCCTGTTATGGGATCTTTCTGTATCTCACCACCGAAAGGATCCGGAGTGTCCTTGGTAATGCCTGATGCTTTAATTACGTATGAATTAACCAAAACCGAATGGCCATCGGTACGACTAAGTGCAACCGGATTGTTTGGTGCTACTTCATCCAGTAACTCTTTTGTCGGCCATTTTTTGTCTGTGAACATCTCATGCTCCCAGTGGCCACCACTAATCAGAACACCATCCTCTACTTGAGCAACTCTGGCTCTTACTTTTTCAGTAATAACATTAGGGTCAGTAGTATATCTCAGTTCAATATAATCCAGGTCGATTGGCCCAAAGTGAGCATGAGCATCATTAAATCCGGGGATAGTTAATTTCCCCCCGGCATCAATAATCTCAGTTTTATCTCCGACATATTTTTTAATATTTTTATCGCTGGTGACAGCAATAATTTCTTCTCCAAGTATGGCAATCGCCTCGGCATAAGGATTGTCCTTGTCGATAGTTAGTACTTTGGCGTTTTTGATAACCATGTCGGCCGGTGGCCCATCATAAGTATTACAGGCGGATGCGAGAAGAAGAATCATGG
>CAYUNU010000032.1:0-16315 GCA_964446195.1 uncultured Porphyromonadaceae bacterium
GTTTTTTTTCTCATACTCCAAATAAGTATATTATCGTTTATCCAACATAAAAGTAATTCCTAATATAATTCAAAAATGATGTTAACCTTCCGTTAACCGGACATTAACACTCAGGTACAGCTTGTTGCAGTATATTTGAAGCAGATAAAACTAATATTTTTACACTGATGAAAATACAAAAACTCTTTCTACCCTTACTTATTCTATCCATGTTTTTTTCTGGACCTCTTGCACAGGCTCAGAGTAAAAGTGAAAAAGAGAAGGAAGAAAAAATACGTGAGCTTGAAGAAAAGCTAGAACAGGCTCTGCAATTGCAAGAGGCCGAACTTGAAAAAGCGCTACAGTCTAAAAAAAGAATCAATGACGAAGAGCTAAAAAAGATCCTCGAAAGTCATAGCAGAGTTCAGCAAAAGGCAATGGAACAGTATGAAAAAGCCTGGGAATTAAATAAAGATAAGTTCCGTGATCAATGGAATGACAACCCGGAGTTTCTTGACAGGAGATCTTTCGAGAGATCGAGGAGCAATAATTACAGAATGGTCTCACCTCCCGACATGGACATTTATTTTGATACCGATAATGAAGCTGTACTAAATCTTTCCGGAACCTATATAACTACGTCAAAAGAACGAACTGCCTTGACAATCAGAAAGAATCTTGATGATGTTACTTTCGACACGAAATTTAAGTATGAAGTTGCTGAAGGGTCTAACGGGCTTAATTTCAACGTTAACGGCAGCATGGATGAGGGAACACTCATGATCAAGCTTGTAAAACCCAGTGGTGAAGTATTACAGGAAATAGAAATATCCCCCCTGGCTGATATAAGCTGGAATCAGGATTTGAGATGGAAAGAAGATGAGGAGAAGGAAAAAAATATTGGCAGCTGGGTAATAGTGGTCTCGGCAAACGGAGCCAGCGGTAATTACAGTATAAATGTAAGAGCAAATTAATCAGGTTCAGCTAAATTAAATAAAAAAAGAGGCGCCAAAAATTGCGCCTCTTTTTTTATTACTAAAATATCTAGTCGAGAGAGTGAATCACTAATCCGCTTCGTAACTTTGGTTCAAACCAGGTAACCTTGGGTGGCATAATATTACCAGTATCTGCAATATCCATTAGCTGTTTCATGGAAACTGGATAAAGCGCAAAGGCAACTTTCATTTCGCCTGAATCAACGCGTTTCTCAAGTTCACCAAGCCCACGAATGCCTCCAACAAAATCGATTCTCTTATCTGTTCTCAGATCCTTGATCCCGAGAATTTCATCCAGAATAAGATTAGAACATATTGTTACATCAAGCACACCAATTGGATCATTATCATTATAAGTGCCCTCTTTGGACTCAAGACTATACCACTTGCCATCCATATACATGCCGAAAGTATGTAAACGCTCAGGCTTATACTCCTTCTCACCAACTTCCTCAACTACAAAATTCTCACCCACAGCATTAAGGAATTCCTCTTCAGTTAAACCATTCAAATCTTTAACTACCCTGTTGTAATCAATTATCTGTAACTGATTATCAGGAAATAAAACAGTCAGAAAATAATTATACTCCTCTTTCCCTGTATGATTTGGATTGGCTTTACGTTTTTCTTGTCCAACAAGTGCTGCTGCTGCTGTACGATGGTGACCATCTGCAACATAAGTGTAGGGGACGTCTTTAAATATCTCTGTGATCCTTTCTATTACCTCATCATTGTCCACTACCCAGAAATGATGAGCAATATTATCCTCGGCCACATAGTCATATTCAGGATCGTGCTCACTTGTCCATTTTTCCATTAGCTCATCCAGCTCCTTAACAGCGCGGAAAGTGAAAAACACAGGTTCAATATTAGCGTTATTCACTCTAACATGAATCATCCTATCCTCTTCCTTATCAGGCCTGGTCAATTCATGCTTTTTAATAATTCCATTAAGATAATCCTCCACTCCTGATGCACCAACAATACCATATTGCGTTCTGCCATTCATTGTTTGGGCATATATGTAGTACATCTCCTTCGTGTCCTGTATTAGCCATCCTTCATTTTTGAAATGGGAAAACATTTCTACAGCCTTATCATAAACCTTAGGATCATGCTCATCAAATCCAGGCTGGAAATTGATTTCGGGTTTAATAATATTCAAAAGGGATTTTTCATTTCCCTTTGCCTCTTCTCTGGCCTCTTCTGAATTAAGCACATCATATGGACGGGATGCCACCAGATGAGCCAATTCCTTTGGAGGTCGTATGCCTTTAAATGGTTTTAATATCGCCATTATTCTTTTCTTATAGAATTAAAGATTTATGTATTGCTAACAGGCATCAATTAACCTTGAAAGTGGTATCTCCTTTTTCCAGGAAATTACGAATCTGAGTTGCAGCAGCTTTGCCGGCATTAATATTAGCCTCAGCTGTTTGAGCACCCATTTTCTTAGGTGTAAAGAAAAACCTTCCAGGGAATTTCTCGTTTATTGCAGCGGCACAATCCGGAGCAATATCGGATATATAAGTCAGATCTACTCTAACTCCCATAAGCTCCATAAGTTCCTCTTCATTAATGACTTCTTTTCTGGCTGTATTCACCAGGCATGCCCCCTCTGGCATACTTCCCAGAAGATCTTTCCCAATAGAATTTTTGGTTTTATCATTAGCCGGAATATTTAGAGAAACGTATTGGCAACTTGAATAAAGCTCCTCGACAGAAGCAGCAATTTTAACGCCATCAGCTTCAATCTGAGCTGCATCAACGAAGGGGTCAAATGCCATCACATCCATACCAAATCCAAGAGCTATCCTGGCAATTAGTCGACCAACATTACCATATGCATGAATACCTAATGTTTTGTCCTTCAACTCAGTTCCTGCCTTACCATTAAAACATCCTCTGGCCATGAAAACCATCATCCCCAAGGCCAGCTCTGCAACAGCATTAGAGTTCTGTCCCGGAGTATTCATAGCTACAATGCCAAATTCAGTAGCGGCAGCAAGATCTATATTATCATATCCAGCACCAGCGCGAACAATAACTTTTAAATTCTTTGCAGCTGCCAGCACTTCTCTGGTGGCCTTATCGGATCTTATAATCATGGCATCCACGTCAGCAACAGCTTCCATCAAGTCCTTAAGATCAGTATAATTCTCAAGCAGAATTAATTCATATCCTGCAGCTTCAACAATCTCCTTAATACCCTCAACAGCTATTGGCGCAAAGGGCTTTTCGGTTGCTATTAGTACTTTTTTCATGCTCTTATGTTTTATCGATTATCAGGAATGAGCGCTCTCAAATTCTTTCATTGCATCAACAAGAGCCTCAACACCTTTAATATCGAGGGCATTGTAACAAGATGCTCTAAACCCACCCACTGAACGGTGGCCTTTTATTCCAACACAATTTTTTGAGGCAGCAAAAGCAATAAATTCAGCATCAAGATCCTTGTAATTGTCTGTCATGACAAAACAGATATTCATTCTTGATCGATCTTCAACTCTAACAGTTCCCTTAAACATTTTGCTAGCATCAATAGCACTATAAAGTAAATCTGCTTTCTCCTGTGCCAGTCGATCCATCACCTCTACTCCACCCATTGATTTAACCCATCTCAAGGTTTCTCTAACAGTAAATATTGCTGTTACTGGTGGTGTATTAAACATTGATCCCTTTTCAACATGGGTTCTGTATTTCAACATTGTCGGAATATTTGACCGATTTACTCGCTCCAAAATTTCATCCTTAATAATTACAAAAGTAACTCCTGCAGGACCAAGATTCTTCTGTGCACCACCATAGATGATGTCGTATTTAGCAACATCAACCGGACGGCTTAGGATATCAGATGACATATCAGCAAACAGTGGAACAGGTGAATCCAAATCTTCCAATATCTCTGTACCTTTTATTGTGTTATTTGTAGTAATGTGAAAATAATCAGCATCTGCAGGTATAGTGTAACCCTTAGGGATATAAAGGAAATTATCATCTTCAGAGCTAGCTACAACATCCACCTCGCCGAACAGTCGGGCTTCCTTAATCGCTTTGCTTGACCATGTGCCTGTATCCAGATAGGCTGCTTTGCTATTGAGAAAATTGTAAGGTATCATGCAAAACTGCATGCTAGCCCCTCCACCAAGAAATAAAACTGAATAACCCTCAGGTATCGAAAGAACCTCTTTGAACAAGTCGATAGTTTCATCAAAAATAGCAATAAATTCTTTTGAGCGATGGGAAACCTCCATGATGGACTGTCCACTACCATCAAGATCCAGTATAGCTTTAGCTGTATTCTCTCTGGCATTATCAGAAAGTACGCAGGGCCCGGCATTAAAAATGTGTTTTCTCATGACAATTGTTTTATTAATTTTTTTATCCTTTATAAAATGGTAATCTAACTATCTCTGCCGGAATATTTTTATTCCTGACACCAATATATACTGTTGATCCAAAAGCGGCAAACTCACTATTAACATACCCCATACCAATTCCTATTTTAAGCATTGGTGACATAGTGCCGGAAGTTACCTCCCCTATAATTTCACCAGCTTCGTTTTTAATATCGTAATGTTGACGGGGTATTCCTCTCTCCAGAAGGACAAAGCCTCTCAAGCGCCTTTTTGGCTTATCATCTTTTTGTTTTTGAAGAAAATCTCTATCAATGAAGTTATTACCATCAACAAATTTAGTAATCCACCCTAAACCTGCTTCGATAGGACTAGTTTCATCATTAATATCGTTTCCATATAAGCAAAAACCCATCTCCAGGCGAAGTGTATCTCTGGCACCAAGACCAATAGCCTGAATACCAAACTCTTCACCTGCTTCCATTACCGCCGTCCACAATGCATCTGCATCCTGATTATCACAATATATTTCACATCCTCCTGCTCCTGTATATCCCGTAGTTGAAAAGATAACTTCCTTAATACCTGCGAAAGATATCTTCTTGAAAGTGTAATATTCCATGTCTTCAACCGAATCGCCTGTCAGCTTTTGCATAGCTTTTAAAGCTAAAGGACCTTGTATAGCCAGCTGAGCAATTTCGTCAGAAGCATTATACAAATCCTTACCTATTACCAAGCCCATTTTTTCGGCCTCTGCTACACACCACTTCCAATCCTTATCAATATTAGAAGCATTCACAACAAGGAGATAGGTCTCTTCGTCAATGCGATAAACCAATAAATCATCAACAATCCCTCCTTTACCATTAGGAAAGCAAGTATACTGAACCTTACCATCTACCAAAGCAGAAACATCATTTGTTGTAAGCCTTTGAACAAGATCAAAAGCTTTAGGCCCTTTTGCCCAAAACTCACCCATATGGGAAACATCAAAAACACCAAGTTTTTCACGAACAGCTCTGTGTTCATCATTAATTCCTGTATATTCTATAGGCATCCTGTAGCCGGCAAATTCCTCAATATGAGCTCCAAGCTTCTCATGGAATTTAGTAAACGGAGTATTCTTCATTTAACGATGTATTTATTGTGTTATACAAACAAATGTAAAGTTTTTAAACTTGATAATTCATGATAATTGTTATCATTTATTTCCTTTAAAACCCATCCATCTATCAATAATTTCAATAGATTTTTTTAATCTCATTTCCCCCTGACCCGCAATAACTTCAAGATCAAAGCCCCACTTTATAATATTAGAACGATAGAGCTCATTTAATTCATCCCGTCTGTGAGGATTTTCCCTTAATGGATCTTTCTCCCAAGGAATATCAGTACTACATAACAAGTATTTTCCGCAAGCAAAATCAGGTATAGCCTTGCTAAGCCAATCCGGAATAAAATTAAATTTTTGCTGATACCAGATATAAGTAATTATGAGGCCTGTATCAAAAAACACTAAGGATTCATCTCGGTAATATGCTATCTGCTCAATTTGCTTTTTAGCTATGACTGCCAGATCATCAAGGTTATACTCCCGCCCTAAACCGGCTATATAAGTCCTGGCATATTCTTCAATAAAAACCACTCCATAATATTCTGCCAGCTGTTTTGTCAGTGTACTCTTCCCTGTCGATTCAGCCCCTGTCACAAAAATGTTCATAGTTCCGATTTCATGTCTTTCTTCCAGGCATAATATGCGGCAACAGCCACTATAGTGTATACCAGAAATAGCGTTGCCGTTGCATACAAACCTTTATAAAGATACAGTCCCAATGAGATAGTGTCAACTACTATCCATATCAGCCAGTGTTCAAGTATTTTCCTTGCTAACATCCAGGTAGCCACAATACTGCCTGCAGTGGTGAAAGCATCCATTACCGAAATTTGAGAATTGGTAAAGCGGATTAGGACCTGGCTGATAAACAGCCATAATAATAAGAATACCGAAAAGACAACGACACCCTCTCTCTTCGTTATCCGGCTAATTTTTATGTTTGATTTACCGTCTGCAGAGTGGCCTCCTGCAGACCAGTGAAACCATCCATATAAGCTAACAGCCACGTAATACACCTGAAGACTCATATCTGCGTAAAAACCTGAATCAAAATATATCCAGATGTAAAACAAAGCCGACATAAGGCCAAATAGCCATAGCCAGATAATCTGTTTGTAGGAGAAATACAAGTATATAATGCTTATGATTGCTCCACAAATCTCAATCCAGTTTCCATTGACCCAGGTGATAAGATTTTCCATGGAAAAAAACCAAAGGTTCAGAGAATAGTGATTATTCCCACTCTATAGTTGCAGGGGGTTTTGAACTAATGTCATAAACAACCCTGTTAATACCCTTTACCTTGTTAATTATCTCATTCGAAATTTGTCCGAGGAATTCGTAAGGCAGATGCGACCAGTCGGCCGTCATAGTCCGCTCATCTCCCATAACTCCAACTGACTGCACAGGCAGGAGTATTGCAGCAGCCTGCCATACCTTGTCATACAGATTATGCTCTTTCAGCCCCTTAATATAAATATCATCAACCTCCTGCAATATTCTCACCTTCTCATATGTAATATCTCCTAGTATCCTGATGCCCAGCCCAGGCCCAGGGAAAGGGTGTCTTTGAAGAATCAGTGGTGTTATACCTAATTCACGCCCCACCCTTCTAACCTCATCTTTGAAAAGCAGATTGAGTGGTTCTACCACCTTTAGGTTCATCTCTTCCGGCAGTCCTCCAACATTATGATGGGATTTGATGGTAGCAGACGGCCCATTAACGGAAACTGATTCAATAACATCAGGATAAATTGTTCCTTGAGCTAGCCACTTAATATCCTTAAGTTTATGTGCTTCTCGATCGAAAATATCAATAAAAGTGTGCCCGATAGCTTTGCGCTTGCCCTCTGGATCTGAAATTCCTTTTAACGCTTCCATAAAATCGCTCGCCGCTTCAACTCCAATAACATTCAGGCCCATATGTTCGTAAGACTCCAGTACGGAGTGAAATTCATTTTTTCTCAGCAAGCCATTATCAACGAAAATACATATCAACTGCTGACCAATAGCCTTATGTAAAAGCACGGCTGCAACAGTACTGTCAACTCCACCCGAAAGACCCAGAACAACTCTGTCGGTGCCAAGCTTGTCCTTCAATCCAGATATAGTTGTTTCAATGAAAGAAGAAGGAGTCCAATTCTGCTGGCATCCACAAACGCCAACCACGAAATTATGCAGGAACTGCTTACCCTCAATGGTATGATATACTTCAGGGTGGAATTGTATACCGTAGGTTTTCTCTCCTTCCACTCTAAACCCCCCAACCTTAACTTCCCTTGTACTAGCAGTTATAGTATAATTATCAGGAATTGAGGCTATTGTATCTCCATGCGACATCCACACCTGGGTTCCTAGACTAATGTCCTTAAAGATATCATCATCATGATCAACATACTCCAAATTAGCTCGACCATACTCTCTGGTATTTGATGGGAGAACTTCTCCACCGAAATTATGGGCCAAAAACTGGGCACCATAGCAAACCCCCAGCAAAGGTATCTTGCCTTTGATTTTGGTAAGATCAGGATAAGGAGCAGCTTCTTCTCTAACAGAATGCGGGCTTCCTGATAGTATTACGCCTTTAATATTTTTAGATAATTGGGGTGGATTATTGAAGGGATGTATTTCACAATACACATTCAACTCGCGCACCTTCCTGGCAATCAACTGTGTATACTGGGAGCCAAAATCAAGAATCAGAATCATATCTTCCATTGCAATAAAGTAAGGATGAGAAATTAAAGTGGAGTAAATATAAATATTAAATAGGTGTTGAAGAAAAGAATAAAAAACTTAGTCCGATTCATTTCTTCTTTTCACTTCTACGGTCAATCCTTCCCTGGCTAAAATTGTATTTGAAAAAACACCTTGAGCTTCCAATAATAGTGGATCAAGATTTTTGTAACGACTGGAGTAGTGCCCGATAACAAGCTGTCTGGCATTTGCTTTTTTGGCTATTTCCGCAGCCTCCCTGGCTGTAGAATGACCTGTTTGTATAGCCCTCGACTTCATTTCCTCCAAATAGGTTGCTTCGTGATACAGGAGATCGACATTTCTAATCCAGGGTACTATCTTTTCGTAATAGCGAGTATCTGAGCAGTAGGCATAAGTTCGAGATAAAGGTGGGGGATTTGTTAGTTCATCATTTTCATAAACTTTTCCATCCTCATCAACATAATCCTCTCCTTTTTGCAAAGCCACAATATTTGCAATTCCGAGCTTCAGCTTTCCTATTTGCTCTTTTTTAATTCTCCTATCCTTTTCTCTTTCCCGGAATGTAAAACCGACACAATCAATTTTATGATCGAGCGGGAATGACTCTACAACAATGTTCTTATCCTCAAAAATTATTGCCTTCTTTTTCATATCATGGGCTTTGAAAACCAGGGTATAATCAAGCTTAACAGAAGAGTCGCTAAAATGAAGATCGAGGAATTTTCTTAATTGGGGAGGTCCATATATGTTAAGAGGAACTTTTCTCCCCATCAGGTTAAGACTGGATATCAGTCCAAATAAACCATAGAAATGATCACCATGCAGATGGGATATGAAAATATGGTGTATTTTACCAAAGCGGATACGGTACTTTCTCATCTGCATCTGTGTACCTTCCCCACAGTCGATTAAAAACAACCGCTCATGCACATTAAGTACATGAGCGGTAACAGTTCTATCAGATGTAGGTAATGCTGAGCTACTTCCCAATATGGTAAGGGAAAAGGTCATTTTGCATCTCTACTTATCATCTTCATTTTCTTCCTCTTCGGTAGCTTTCTTAGCTGCAGGCTTCTTGGCTGTTTCAGTTTTCTTCGCTGCTGGTTTCTTAGCAGTTTCGGTTTTCTTAGCAGCAGGCTTTTTAGCAGCAGGCTTCTTCTTGGCTGGCTCTTTATCCTCAGCCACTTCCTCTTTAGTTTCGGCAACTTTTTCTTTCTTAGCAGCCTTCTCTTCAGATACAGCCTTTTCCTCTTTAGCGGCTTGTTTAGCAGCGGCCTTTTCAGCCTTAACAGCTGCAGCAGCAATAAACTCGCTTTGCTCATCCTTTTCCATCTGAGATTTCAAGGCAGCTAAATCAGTAATATCACCAAGAGTTGTTGCTTCAAGATTAGCTTTTACATTCTTCATACCCTTTGAGGTAGTAGATGTTTTAGCTTTACGCTCAACAGCCTCACCAGCCCTTTTCTCATCTTCAAACACGCGGCTATGTGATAGAATAATGCGTTTTGCAGACTTATTAAATTCAATCACTTTGAATTGAAGTTTCTCATCTACTTTTGCCTGGCTATTATCCTCTTTCACCAAGTGACGTGGTGTAGCAAATCCTTCAACTCCATAAGGAAGTGTTATAACTGCTCCACGATCGAAAATGTTAACCACAGTTCCTTCATGTATTGAACCCTCTTTGAATAAGGTCTCAAATACATCCCATGGATTCTCCTCCAATTGTTTGTGACCCAAACTTAAGCGACGATTATCCTTGTCGATTTCAAGAACGATCACTTCGATTTCATCACCAATAGCGCAGAATTCAGCAGGATGCTTGATCTTTTTAGTCCATGATAAATCAGAAATATGGATTAAACCATCCACTCCTTCTTCAATCTCAACAAATACACCAAAACCAGTGAAGTTTCTCACTTTTGCATTATGCATGGTATTGAGCTTATACTTATTCTCAATACTTGACCATGGATCTTCACGAAGTTGCTTCATCCCTAAGGACATCTTACGCTCTTCGCGGTCCATTGTCAAAACTTGAGCTTCTACTTCGTCTCCAACTTTCAGAAACTCCTGAGCACTTCTAAGGTGTTGTGACCACGACATTTCAGATACGTGAATCAGACCTTCAACACCGGCTGCAATTTCCACAAAAGCACCATAGTCGGCCATAACAACCACTTTCCCTTTAACAACATCACCAACTTTGAGCTTCTCATCAAGTGAATCCCAAGGATGAGGAGTAAGTTGTTTTTTACCAAGGGCAATACGTTTCTTATTATCATCAAAATCGAGGATAACAACGTTAATCTTTTCATCAAGCTGTACAATCTCTTCAGGATGGTTAACCCTACCCCAGGAAAGGTCGGTAATATGAATAAGACCATCAACTCCTCCAAGGTCAATAAATACACCATAAGATGTAATGTTCTTAACAGTACCTTCCAGTACCTGACCCTTTTCCAGCTTAGAAATAATATCTTGTTTTTGGATTTCAAGTTCAGCTTCAATCAGCGCTTTGTGTGAAACAACAACGTTTTTGAATTCCTGATTAATCTTAACCACCTTGAATTCCATGGTTTTGCCAACGTAAATGTCATAATCCCTGATAGGCTTAACATCAATTTGAGAACCTGGCAGGAAGGCCTCGATTCCAAATACGTCAACGATCATTCCACCTTTAGTGCGACACTTGATAAAACCTTTGATAATTTCACCTGTATCGTGCGACTGGTTAACTCTGTCCCAGGAACGCATGGTACGTGCCTTTTTGTGGGAAAGCAAAAGTTGTCCTGTCCTGTCTTCCAAAGTTTCAACATAAACCTCTACAGGGTCGCCAGGCTTTAGCTCAGGATTATACCTGAATTCATTCAAACTAACAACACCCTCAGATTTGTAACCAATGTTGATAACAACCTCGCGCTTGTTCATAGAAACTACAGTACCTTCAACAACCTCATTAACAGCTACTGTTGATAGAGTCTGATCGAAAATATTTTCTAATTTACTGCGCTCTTCAGGAGTATAATCATCATGCTCGGCTGTATAGCTGTCCCAATCAAACTCAGTAACATCCATAGGCTTTTTGACAATCGCTTCATCATCATCATTATCATCATCATCTTCTTCTTCTTCTTCTTCTTCTTCTTCATCTTCATCTTCATCTTCATCCTCATCCTCTGCTTCGGAATCTTCAGACTCGACTTCAGGTTCTTCTGAAACTGCTTCCTCAGATACAGGGACTTCAGCAACAGCTTCTTCGGTTTTTGCTTCTTCAGCAAGGGGCTTTTCAGCTACAACTTCTTCAGTTGGAGTTTCTTCAACTGAAGTCTCTTCGGCAATAACTACATCATTCTCTGCTACTTCTTCAGTAACTTCTGGAACTTTAATCTCGGTACTTTCTTCTACCGGACTTTGTTGATTGAGCTCAACAGGCTCATCACTTTTGTTTTCTAATTCTTTTTCTGACATGATACTAACAATCAATTAATTAGTGGGTTAGACAATATATTTTATAAATACGGGCGCAAAGATAATCTAAATTTATTCACTATCAAACCTTTGATTACCAATATGTATGAAATTACCGGACGTATTTCCCTATTCTGATTAAGGCTTGCTCAAGCTCGTCTTTTTTCCTGGCTATATTAATTCGTACCCACTTATTGGCATCTTCTGAGAAATGTATCCCAGGTACTACTGCAACTTTCTGTTTATCATAGAGCTGCAATGCAAAATCGACACCCCTGCCAAATTTTTCGGGCAGCTTGCACCAGATGAAATATCCTCCGCCAGATTCTGCCACATTAAACCCAATATCCTCAAACATGGGTTTTAAGTATAAGTAATTTTCATTAAGACATGACCTTATACTTTCAACATAATCAGCACCATAATCAGATAATTCAAGAAATTTAGAAATAGAATATTGAAGAATTGAGGGAGCACATAATCCTGTATAATCATGAATTGCCCTAATTCTTTTCATCTTATCATTATCACATATCAAATAACCAACTCTCCAACCGGTTATGGAGAGCATCTTGGAGAAACTGTTTATGTAAAATAGGCGTTCTCTGTTTATCCCGATGGGGTTAAAAGGAGGAGTATCTCCATAGTAGAGATCCTTATATACAGCATCAAGAAGAATAAAAAAATCGTATTTCCCCGCCAAGGAAAACAGCCAGAGGAACTCATCTTCAGTCCAGATTTTACCATATGGGTTTCCCGGAGAATTAATAAAAACCAGTTTCACATTATGGCTTTTAACCTTGCTCTCAAAAAGCTCCTTATCAATTTCCCCTCCTTTCACAAAAGGCATTTTGACTAGTTCATTATTGAATATTTTGGGAAGTTCGTTATAGGACTCATAAACCGGATCAAAAGCCATAGAGCTCCATGAGTTGCCATATTGCTTGTTCATATATGTATAAACCAAACTTACACCTTCTGTTGCTCCCTGAACAATCAACATTTCATCTGGCGACACCAGCCCCAATTTCCTGTAATTATGACAAATAAGCTTCACTAAATCTGATTGTCCATTACCGGGAGGATACTGGTGAACCGCCTCCATACTCATATCTTTTAAAATCCGGAGCAATTGCTTCGGTGGGTCAAATCCCGGAATTCCCTGAGCCAGATTAATCCCTCCTCCTGCCTTTACCTTGTTGCTCATGTGAGAAATCCATGATTCAGAAGCAATCCTTGTTTTTAGAGCCATTTGCCTGTAATTTTGCTTGCCAAATTTAATCAATAAGGAAAATATCCCTAATTCAATAAAAAATAAGAAGGCAATTCATCAACGGTGGTGGTGAAATTACTCAGGAAATCTTGGCTAAAATTTTCCTATACTTGCAATTGAGTTAGACAAAATAATGTATTAGTCCATAAAAATTTCAGTTTTTTGGATCATATAAGACATAATTTAATCGTTTAAATTTGATAAAAAACGAGCAGTTGGATATTCTCAGTTTTATTGTCCGGAAACAAAAAAAAGAAGCGAACAAATGAAAGGAATTATTTTAGCCGGAGGGTCGGGAACAAGATTATACCCTATCACAAAAAGCATATCTAAACAGATTGTCCCTATCTACGATAAGCCAATGATATATTATCCTCTTTCAGTGTTACTTCTGGCCGGCATTAAAGAGATCCTGATAATATCCACACCCAAAGATCTGCCTCTATACAAGGATTTGCTGGATGATGGTACTCAATTGGGAATAAACATAGAATATGCCGAACAAGCATCTCCTGATGGTCTTGCTCAAGCTTTCCTGATTGGGGAAGATTTTATTGGCAATAATAATGTTTGCCTGATTTTAGGTGATAATATTTTCTACGGATACAATTTTGGAGGAATGTTGCTTGAGTCATCTAAGTTAGATTCCGGGGCCAAGATTTTTGGCTATTATGTTCAGGATCCGGAAAGGTATGGAGTAGTTGAATTTGATGCTGATCATAAAGCTATAAGTCTGGAGGAAAAACCAAAATCTCCAAAATCCAACTATGCTATTACCGGACTGTATTTTTATGACAACACCGTCGTTGAAAAAGCAAAAAAGTTAAAACCTTCCAAGAGGGGTGAATTGGAAATAACGGATCTAAACCGCTTGTACCTTGAAGAGGAAAAACTTCAGGTTCAATTATTAGGACGCGGAATGGCCTGGTTGGACACAGGAACTCATGACAGTCTCCTTCAGGCCTCAAATTTCATCGCCACAATTGAACAAAGACAGGGATTAAAAGTTTCCTGCCTTGAAGAAATTGCATTTTCCAGAGGGTTTATTAACAGGCAGCAATTATTAGAATTAGCTAAGCCATTAAAGAATAGTCAGTATGGTCAATACCTCATTCGGGTAGCAAAAGACCAAAAATAAAAAATCAGAGTATATATGAAGGTTATCGATACTGCAATTGCAGGGCTTATGATACTACAGCCAAAAGTGTTTGAAGATCAGAGAGGATACTTTTTTGAAAGTTATAGTAAAAAAGATCTATTTGAAGCCGAGATAGACGTTGAATTTGTTCAGGATAATCAATCCCTGTCTTCGTATGGGGTTATCCGGGGCCTACATTATCAACTAGCTCCCTACGCCCAGACCAAGCTGGTACGTGTAATATATGGGGAAGTTTTGGATGTGGCTGTTGACCTTAGGCAAGGCTCTCTAACCTTTGGTCATAGCATGGGAATCGTAATTTCAGCCGAGAACAAAAAACAAATTCTTATCCCTCCTGGATTTGCACATGGTTTTGTAGTTCTGTCAGATAAGGCTATCTTTTCCTATAAGTGTGATAAGTATTACATGCCCGAATATGAGAGAGGCATAAATCTAAGGGATCCTGGTTTAAATATTGATTGGCACATACCTGAAAAAGATTTCATCATTTCCGAAAAAGACCGGAACTTACCAATGTTTTCTGATGCTGAGATGAATTACTACATTTAACTATATATAATGGGTAAACAAAGGATAGTAATAACTGGAGGTAATGGTCAACTGGGCAGCTCTCTGTTAAAACTCGGCCCCTTTTTTAAAGATTTTGAATTGCTACCCATCGACATCCAGGATCTGGATATCAGTAATAAAGAGAAGGTTAATGAATTTATCCCCGGATTAAAACCTGATTTCCTGATAAACTGTGCTGCATATACAGCGGTTGACACCGCCGAAAAAAATGAAGACTCAGCTTTTAAGGTTAATCAGACAGGCCCGGAATACTTATCCATTGTTTGTAAGGAGCTTGGTATCCCTCTCATACATATCTCCACCGATTATGTTTTCCCTGGTGATTCAGACAAGCCCTATCAGGAGAATGATCCTACAGGACCTGTAACTGTTTATGGACGAAGCAAGCTGGCTGGTGAGAAGGCCATATTAAGATCAGGTGTCCAGGGAATGATTATTCGTACCTCTTGGTTGTATTCCGAATATGGTCATAACTTCGTCAAGAGCATGATCCGTATGGGTCGTGAAAAAAAAGAAATATCTGTTGTTTCAGATCAGCTGGGTTCACCAACTTATGCAGGTGATCTGGCTAGATCCATTCTTCTCATAATAACAAAAATATCAGAAGGCCATAATCTTTCAAAACAATGTGAAGTATACCATTTTGGTAATGGAGGCATATGCAGTTGGTATGATTTGGCACAAGCAGTTATGGAATTATCTGAGATTATTTGTACCATTATACCCATTAGTACAGAGGAATTTCCTGTACCAGCAAAAAGACCGGCCTACTCGGTCCTTGATACAAGTAAAATAAGAAATGAATTCAATCTGGAGATATCGCATTGGCGAACCAGTCTGATAAAATGTTTAGAACAATTAAAAGTTTGAAAAACATGAACACTTCACAAGAATTAATAAATAATCTAAAAAATAAAGCTACAAGCTGGACCAGAGAGCCATTTGATAATCAAACCATAGCAGAAGTTAAAAAAATGATTGCAGAAGATGAAGATAATTTGATCGAGTCTTTCTACAAAGATCTGGAATTTGGCACGGGTGGTTTGCGAGGCATAATGGGGCCGGGGACCAACAGGGTTAACAAATACACAATTGGTATGGTTAGTCAGGGCTTAGCAAACTATCTTAAGAAAAATTTCAAAAACAGGAAGCTTATCAGTGTTGCAATAGCTTACGACTCAAGAAATAATTCGAAGTTTTTTGCAGAAACAGCAGCTAAAGTATTTTCCGGATCAGGAATTAAGGCATATGTTTTTGAATCTCTTCGTCCCACGCCAGAGCTATCTTTTGCAATAAGAGAGTTGGGTTGTCAATCTGGAGTTGTCATTACAGCCTCTCACAACCCAAAAGAGTACAATGGTTATAAAGTATATTGGGAAGATGGTGCTCAGGTTATCAGTCCCTTCGACAAAGAAATAATTGATGAGGTTGGGCAAATAAAAGAAATTGCTGAAATTGATTTTAAGGGTCGTCCTGAGCTGATTGAAATAATCGGATCAGAAATGGATAAGAAGTACCTAAAGAAGGTGCACTCCTTAAGTCTTAGCCCAAAGATTATTGAAAAAGAAAAAGACTTGGGGATTGTATACACGCCAATTCACGGCACTGGTGTCCACCTGGTCCCTGCGGCTCTGAAAATGTTTGGATTCCGAAACGTACATTCTGTAGCTGCTCAGGATA
>CAYUNU010000033.1:0-15878 GCA_964446195.1 uncultured Porphyromonadaceae bacterium
AAAAGAATGGGATAAAATTTGGACTCTACTACTCACTTTATGAGTGGTACCACCCTTTGTATAAAAATGATATTGACAGGTTTGTGGAGGAGCACTTTCATCCCCAATTCAAAGACCTTGTTACAAGGTATACTCCTGATATAATATGGACAGACGGAGAATGGGAACAGTCGTCTACCACTTGGCGATCGCCGGAATTGTTGGCCTGGTGGTTTAATAATGCTCCAAATAAAGAATCTCTGGTGATAAATGATCGTTGGGGGAATGATAGCCGTCATAAGCATGGAGGATTTTTTACCACGGAATATGGTTCCGGGATGAATGATGATTCACATGCCTGGGAGGAGAGTAGGGGGATGGGACATTCATATGGGTATAACAGAGCCGAAAATATTGAGGATTATAGGAGCTCAAGAGAATTAATCCTGATGTTAATTGATCTGGTTAGCAGAGGCGGTAACCTGTGCCTGGATATAGGGCCTGCCGCTGATGGCTCCATACCTGTAATAATGCAGGAAAGATTGTCGCAGATTGGCGAGTGGCTGGATATCAATGGAGAAGCTATATATGGGACACGAATGTGGAGTAAAGCTTGCCAATGGTCGGATGGAGAAATGCCGGAACTAAAACGTGGCGAATACATGACCGGATTTGATATTCTTAAACAAACAATTAAACCTGATCCCGGTATGGCTGTCAAAGAAGTATTCTTCACTAGTAAAGGTGAAAATATTTATGCCATTGCACCCAAATGGCCAGGCAAAGAGTTGAAGATTAAAGATTCAAGTTTAAAGATAAAAGACAAGGGAGATAGATTAAAAGTTGAGCTTCTGCTTACGGGCGAATCATTGCCTTTCAAATGGGATGGTAATGATTTGATAATTAAAATGCCTGATTTTGATATCAATAATATTGAAAACCAAGCCGCATTTGCGTTCAAATTATCACTACTTTGAAAAAATTAATAATTGACATAGAGATTCTTTCCCCCCTGGTTAGGGGGGATACAGGGGGGTACGCAAAGTGAAAAAAAACCTAATTTTCTTCTTCATCCTCCTCTCACTGGCTTCATCGGCCAGCGCCCAACTTAGGCTGGACAGGTATTTGATCACCGGGCGTCGCCAATTGGCCAGGAGTGAGTTTAGCAGCGCACTAAAAACCTTTAATCAGATAATTCGTATCCAGGATGATAATTGGGAGGCATGGTACTACAGAGGTCTTACAAAATTTTATCAGGGCGACGAGGTAGGCTCCGAGAGAGATTTTAATCAGGCCATTGTCCTTCAGCCGAATCTTGCTGAGTTATACCTATACCGAGGAATTGTTCAGGATTATAGAGGTGAATTATATGGAGCTCTCAAGGATTTTAATAAAGGATTGGAGATAAATCCTGATGACCCAATACTGCACTATAGCAGAGGGACCACCTATCTTAAACTAAATAATTTTACAAGAGCAATTGAAGATTTTGATTTTGCTATTGATAAAAACCCTCGCATGGACGAAGCTTTCCTAAACAGGGGAATTGCGAAGGCAAAATTACTTCATAGAGATGAAGCTTTTCTCGATTTTAATGAAGCAATAATGCTAAATCCCTTTTCAGCTAAGGGCCACCAAAGAAAGGGATTGCTTTATTATGAGACTGGCAATTTTCAGGAAGCTCTCGTTAGTTTCAGCGAGGCAATACAGAAAGATTCTTTAAATGTTAATTCCTTGTATGCCAGGGCGCTAACCTGGAATGAGGTTGAGCGAAAAGATTCTTGCATCAGCGACCTTAACAGGGTTATTAATCTTGATCCCAGGCATGCTGTCGCGATATACAACCGGGCTTTAATACGCTCCCAGATGGAAGACTATGATGGAGCAATTAATGATTATCAGCTCGTAAATGTGCTTTATCCGAACCATGTTCTAACATATTTTAACAGAGGGCTTGTTTGGCATCAAAAGGGTGAAAATGATGCAGCCCTGGCGGATCTTACAGAAGCAATACGCCTCTATCCTGATTTTGCTAAGGCATATCTAGCCAGAGCATCGGTATATCAGGCAATTGGCCGTTTAGAAGAGGCTCGAAACGACCAGATGAAGGCCCAGGAGAAAGTAGTTTTGAATAAGGGAAAAACTCAGGATGAATTGGCTATAAACTATGCAGATACAACAGTTCAGTTTGAGGAGTTAATATCCCTGAATTCAAATTTCATGAGGAGCTTTACTGCATTGGCGGGACAAAGGGGAGATAAGGAATTCGACCCAATAGAATTTGTGAAAATCAATACATCAGGAGAACTTGTTGTTGGTGATAATAGGCTTTTACCGAGCTATCATCAGCTCAATGTAAACCTAAAATATCCTGATTTTGACCCACTGGTTCTCGCTAACTATGAGGAGTTAAGCAAATCTCTTAGTCTTTCTGAAGATAAGCTGTTCAATGAAGCTATAGAGAGGCTTTCAGAAAAGATCGACAGTAATGAGATGACAGGGCCCTCTCTTTTATTGAGAGCACTCGTAAGGCATGAGATGATACAGTTTGTTCAGCAAACAGGTGTTCTCAATGAAGTTGTGCCATTGCAGCTGGGTAATGTTCATGCCTATGGTTCGGAGGAGTTCAGTGGACAGGTTGATTACTCAGAGGTAGAGGCCGATTATACCGAACTGATAAAGATCTGCCCGGAAATGCCGGCCGCATGGTTTAACAGAGGACTGATCCGTCTGTATGCAACTGATTTTGCCGGCTCGGAGGAGGATTTTTCAAAAGCTATCGAATTGGATCAGCTCTTCGCTGAAGCCTGGTATAACAGGGGAATTCTTCGTTTGTATGCTCAAGAAAAAAAGATAAAAATTAAGGGTGATAAAAATGCTGGTTGCCTCGATTTAAGTCGTGCCGGAGAATTGGGTTTCGAGAGAGCATACGGAGTGATAAAACAAATGTGTGGAAACGATAACTAAATGCTTTGATAATGAAAAAAGTTCGTATCAGATTCAAGGATAAAGAATATGTGATTATGGCTGAGGGCGGAAATCTGCTGGATCATATCCGTAAGGCAGGGATTCCCATAGGCGCTCCATGCGGAGGGAAAGGCACATGTAAGAAATGTACTGTGTTGCTACACGATGCCGATGAGGGGTCAAATAGCACTAGAGTACTTGCTTGTGAAACAATTGTGGAGAGTGATTTATTTGTAGAAGTTCCAACTCCTTCTGAAGCACGGATTCTTTCTGAGGCCTACTGGCCTGATCTGAAAATAGAATGGAATGAAACTGCAGATGAGCCTTCTTATGGAGTTGGTGTGGATATTGGAACAACAACAGTCGTGGTTTTTTTGGAGGATTTGAATTCACGAAAAAATATTTCCACCTACAGTTTTCTAAATCCACAAAGCAGCTATGGTGCAGATGTTATCAGTAGGGTGCAGCATGTTATACAAGAGCCTGAATCACTGCAAGAGCAGAGTAAGCTTATTGTAAGGTCTATTAATGATGCAATTCAACAATTATCCGAGGAAAGAAGTATTAAGAGTGATACAATCAGGAAGATAAGTATATCCGGTAATACTACGATGCTGCATATTCTGAAAGGAAGCGATCCATCAGGTTTAGCTATTTACCCTTTCACGCCAAAATTTCTGGATCAACAAGTACTGACAGGTGCCGAGCTTGGTTTTGAATTTTGTTCGGGAGCTGAAGTTTGCCTTCTTCCCTCATTATCTGCTTATGTAGGTGCCGATATTGTTGCCGGTATAGCAGCTACGGAACTATCAGACAATGAGGGATATTCACTTTATCTTGATATTGGCACGAATGGGGAAATGGCGCTGGGGAATAAGGATAGGATCCTTACCTGTGCTACGGCTGCCGGACCTGCATTTGAAGGAGCAAATATCTCCTGTGGCCTGGGTGGAGTTGATGGAGCGATTCATAGTTTTGATGAAAATGGCTTTAAGACGATTGGCTCAACACCTCCCTCAGGATTATGTGGATCCGGACTGGTTGATGTTATCGCCTGGCTTTTAAATCAGGATAAACTTGATCCCAGTGGTTACCTTGAAGAAGCGGTAGAGTTTTTGGATGGCGGAAAAACTGCTGATGGCCTACCCCTACAATTAACACCTCAGGACATCCGTGAAGTTCAATTGGCTAAAGGCGCCATTGCAGCAGGGATAAAAACCTTGCTTTCAGAGGCAAATATTGATGCATCACAGGTAGAGCGACTATACCTGGCTGGTGGATTTGGGTATGCGTTGCATGAGGATTCGGCAGCTAGAATAGGTCTAATTCCAGAAAATCTTCAAAGCAAAGTCATCAGGGCTGGTAATCTTGCCGGTCTGGGTGCACGTCTGGCACTCCATTCAGAAGAATTTAAGAAGCGGGTGGATATGATAAGGGACAAGGCGGAATACTTTGAGCTGTCAAATCATATGGGTTTCAATGAGGCCTTCGTGATGGAGATGGGGTTTTAAATAAATCGCACAATAAAGAACATCACACAAAAGCCAAGTACAAATCCCGAATAAACTTCTGTTGGGGTGTGTTCGCCTGTTTTGAGCCTCGACCATGCCGTCAGTCCGGCAATAAATATCATAGTAGCAAGTAATAGTCGGAGGTCGAACATCCATTTAAAGCTGATCCCAAGTACCAGGCCTATTAGTGCCGAAATTGAGGCCATGTGGGTTGAGATTTTCCATTTCCAAGATACAAGAGCACAAAGAAGAATTACTACTGAAAAGGAATTCAGAAATAAGGGGAAAATCAGGGGTGCGTTAATTTTTTGAAGTACGAATGCCCCAATAAGATACATGAAGGAGGTGAAAAGCAAGGGGATTTTTCTTTCTTCAGCTTTGGGCATCATGAAGTCGGAAATTACCTTGCTTGATTTATAAACCGGCATTGCTATCAGTGGGAATAGCAGTGTTGCTCCAAATACTACCAGATAAATATATAACCTTGTGTCCTGCGGGATCATTCCCATCCAATTAACTGCTCTAAGCAGGATAATTGCTCCTGCCAGAGGCATTATCAGTGGGTGGAATAGATAGCTGACGAGCCTGGCCATAGGATTACAGCTCCTTTCTAAGCCTTGCAACAGGTATATTCAGCTGCTCCCGGTATTTGGCAACTGTTCGGCGGGCAATCTGATATCCCTTATCCTTAAGGATTTCTGCTAGTTTATCGTCGGTTAAGGGTTTGCGTTTGCTCTCAGCCTCAACACATTCCTGAAGAATCTTTTTTATTTCCCTTGTTGAGACCTCCTCACCAGAATCGGTTTGTAAACCTTCTGAGAAGAAATACTTGAGAGGGAATATCCCAAAATTAGTTTGTATATATTTTGAATTAGCAACCCGTGAAATTGTTGAAATATCCAGTCCTGTTTTTTCAGCAATATCCTTCAAGATCATCGGTCGAAGTTTTGTTTCGTCACCTTCCCTGAAATATTCCAATTGGTATTGCAGAATAGCATTCATTGTAAGGATAAGCGTGTGTTGTCTTTGCTGTATGGCATCAATAAACCATTTGGCAGAATCCATTTTTTGCCTCACAAAGCTAGCGGCATCTTTTTTCTCCTTGCTTTGTTTTTTCTTCTCCTGATTAAGGCTCATCAACATATCAGCATAAGTCTGATTAATTCTGAGATCCGGAGCATTTTTTGAGTTCAGACTAAGTTCCAGCTCACCATCATCATCTTCAAGGAGAAAATCAGGAATAATATGTTGAGTAGACTTAACCATGGGATCTGAATATGAGCCCCCTGGCTTGGGATTAAGGTGAAGAATTACGTCAATGGCTGATTTAAGCTGATCATCATTAAGGTCGAGCCTTGATTGAATTTTATCGTAATGCTTTCTGGTGAATTCCTCAAAGAAATCCTCAAGAATCCTTCTAGCCAACAACAGGGATTCTCCATTTTTGCCTTCATCAATGATCCTGTTAACCTGAATCAGGAGGCATTCCTTTAGGTTTCTGGCTCCCACTCCTGCAGGATCAAAATCCTGAATAACATTTAATATTTCCTGAAGCTCCTCTTCTGAGGTCATTATATTCATGGAAAAGGCCAGGTCATCAACAATGTTTTCCAGCTCACGACGGAGGTAACCATCATCATCAATATTTCCAAGTATATAATACCCCAGAGCTTGTTTATGATCCTCAAGCTTGCGGTATCCTAGCTGAGAATCAAGGCTTTCTCTGAAAGACACTCCCCCTGAAAACGGGATGTCCACATTTTTATCTTCGTCTTTTGAATAGTTCCTGGCATTTAGCCGATAATTAGGAATATCATCCTCTTCCATGTAATCCTCGAGGGAAAACTCTTCACGCTCAGTTTCGTCCGGACCTTCATTTTGCTCATCTGCAGGAGAGTCTGAATCGAGCTCCCGTCCCTCTTCCAGTACCGGATTCTCCTCAATCTCCTTTTTTATACGTTGCTCAAGCTGAATAGTAGGCACTTCCAGAAGCTTGATCAATTGGATCTGCTGCGGTGACAGTTTCTGTAATAGCTTCTGTTGTAACCTCTGTTTTAACATTCTTCCTGCGCTTATTTCCCGATCCGCAATTTACTAAATTAACTTAGAATTCAGCATTTCTCGGTGAGCGTGGGAATGGTATTACATCCCTGATGTTTGCCATTCCGGTAACAAATAAAACCAGCCTCTCAAATCCCAAACCAAATCCTGAGTGAGGTGCTGTTCCAAATTTCCTGGTTTCCAGGTACCACCACATATCCTTCTCAGGTATATTCATTTCCTTAATACGCTGAGCCAGTTTATCATACCTGTGTTCCCTTTGCGACCCCCCAATTATTTCACCGATTTTTGGAAATAGAACATCCATTCCTCTAACTGTTTTGTTGTCCTCATTCTGATACATATAAAATGCCTTGATATCCCTAGGATAGTCGGTCAGGATCACTGGCTTTTTGAAGTGTTTCTCAACGAGATATCTTTCATGCTCCGATTGCAGGTCAACTCCCCAGCTAACAGGAAATTCCCATTTCTGCTTGGCTGCCATCAGGATATCAACAGCATCGGTATAACTGAGCCTTTCAAATTCGTTTTTACCGATGACTTCAAGCCTTTCAATTAGCTCATTGTCATACATCTTGTTGAAGAACTCAAGATCATCGCGACAATGGTCAAGAGTATATTGTATCAGATATTTCAGGAAGTCTTCTGCTAAATCCTGATTTTCTTTAATCTCATAAAAAGCCATTTCCGGTTCAATCATCCAAAATTCGGCTAAGTGCCTTGGAGTATTTGAATTCTCAGCACGGAAAGTAGGTCCGAAAGTATAAATTTCACCTAGAGCAAGGGCTCCTAATTCTCCTTCAAGCTGTCCTGAAACAGTTAGGTTGGTTTCCTTACCAAAAAAGTCCTGGCTGTAGTTAACCTCACCGTTTTCGGTAAGAGGAGGATTTATTGGATCGAGAGTAGATACTCTGAACATCTCTCCAGCTCCTTCTGCATCAGAGCCGGTTACGATTGGAGTATGGAGATATGTAAAGCCTCTATCATTGAAATAGTTATGTACAGCAAAGGCCAGGGCATGTCTAACCCTGAAAATTGCTCCAAAAGTATTCGTGCGCGGCCTGAGATGTGCGATCTCCCTGAGGAATTCAAGGCTGTGGCCCTTTTTCTGTAAAGGATACTCTTCAGGAGATGCAGTGCCATACAATACAAGATCTTCAGCTTGTATCTCAACAGACTGACCTTGTCCCATTGATTCGGTTAATTTCCCCTTAACATAAATACAGGCACCGGTAGTAATATCGCGCATCAATTCCTCGTCGAAAGAATTAGGATCGGCAACAACCTGGATATTATTAATTGTGGAACCATCGTTAAGAGCTATGAAAGCTACATTTTTATTTCCACGTTTTGTCCTTACCCATCCTTTGGCGGATACTGTTTGTCCGGTTAATTTTCCGGCAAGCAGTTCAACTACTTTTGTACGTCCTATATCAATCATCTTTAAAAAGTTTTGAACGACAAAAATAAGAAAATTATAAGCTCTATCGCCAGTTGATTGATTTAGTTATTTGGCAAGAAAAGAGAGTTAAGGAAAAGCAATTTGAGCTTTTAGTAAAATAATTGGATTTGACTCTTCCGTGTTTTCTAAATGGCGTAAATTTATTTTAATATCCCAATAACAATGATTGGATTGGAGCCGTAATCAAGCTGATGGGATAGTTCAAATAGTTTTTCATCTAAAGAATCAAAGTTATCAACTGATTCAATATGATTGATGAATTGGTTTGCAGGGATCACCATTGAAACTGTGCTGTCTTGAGAATAAGTTGGCCAGAATGGTATCCCTCCATGAATGGTTTCTGGTAAACCATATCTGTCTTTTACCATTTGAACTCTATGTGTCAGCTGATCTGATTTATTATAGATGAGGTAATTAAATGTTCCTTTTAGAACACTTTGGAAAAACACATAATTGTAAGTGTCTATAAAGTCACTTACATGCATTCCTACCTTCCAACTATCCGGATTTAGCCCAATCTCCTTAATTTTTTCATGAGCCTCCAATTGAAAAGGATAAATCAGCCTATATTTTGGAACAAGATCTAGTTTCTTGTTTAAAGAAAAGATAGAATCTGAATACTCCTCCCAAAATAATATTTCATTAGGTTGAGCATAAATATTCGCATTAGCAATAGGGTTCCCAGGATATCCAATATTTTTAAATCTGTTCAGTTTCTTATCAATAGTTTTACCTAAACTATCAATTATTGAAATTTGGTAATCATCGTTGATTTTATTGACAGGGTAAGGATAAAAGCATATTAAATTATTTTGAAATGGTTCAACCCAATATGCTCCAGGTTTATAGGGAATGGTTTTAAGGTGCTCTCCATCAGTATTGAAAAAATCAACTTTTGACCTTATATCTGCTAAACATATTGTAGCTGTCTCTTCAATGAAGGATATGTTCCTTATTTCAATATATTCTGTGGGGCCACTACCACGTGAACTTATTGTTGATATAAATTCTCCGTTTTGATTAAAAAGAAATACCTTATTAATTGTCTTATCAAGGATCAAGACATAATTATTAGTTACAATATATTGTGAGATGGTTGATATATAGCAGCTTTTATTTGTTTCCAAAGGAATATATATAAGATCTGAGAAAATGTCTGAGGTACATACGTCTTGATTATGGATAACTTGTCCTAAATCAATGGTATTGCTAGCTGTTCTCTCTTCAGTATTATTGGAGTGGCATGCTGAAATGACAAAAATTGTCAATAGCATTGAAGAAAAGGTAAGTAGCCTCAATAATTTAGTCATATGGTTTCTGATTATTCGTGCTAGTTAAATTTTTACTAAATACTATGCTGGATTAGGATCAGACTGACATTCAGGAAGAGGTTGGCAGAACTTTGCATTACATTCATCATACCATCCGCCTTCGAAGCAATGACAATAGTTATTTCTTCCACAAGGTGCAGACAGGCCGGCAGGAGAGCACCAAGTGGATACTTCTATCCAATAGCCCCAACCTTCAGGTGCATAATGAGTTTGCTCGTGATAGCATGTAGTACATAAATCAGCAGAAGCCCCAAAATTCAGAAAGCAGAAGATAGTACTTAAAATAAATAGTTTAAATAGAGCCTTTTTCATTCGAGTGAGTTTTAGTTAAGTTATAAATGGCTAAAAATGGTCAATACTTATCATATGGTGGTTATTGTAAATATAAGCATGAACACCCCCAATCCGTACCCCCATTTTCAAGGGGGAAAGCTAATTTATTGCAATTCTAAATAAGGTCATATGGTTCCACTTACCCTAAAGTGGAAAAAAATGTAATTTAATTCCATGAAATTACATTAGAGAAAGGTTGTTCTATATTTTCTATGAAAATAAAATCTGGTAAAAAGAGCTTGTATAAAATTATTGAAGGGATCGAATTTGAAGTGCCTTCCCGCTGGTGGGGAGAATCAAGGAATTGTATTCACTCCAAAGGAAGTCATGGTAGGGCTAAAAAGCGGAGAGTTTATCACTCTGAATAAATAACCTGCATAACAGTATGACCAACAGCTTGCAATGTTGAATTGTCAATTGAAAATTAACAAATCGTACACAACTCCATTTCTCGCGAATAATAGTATTGGTTCAGATATTTTGATATCAAGTGAGTCCTCAAAAGTGTTTTGTCCTGAAACATCTCCAAGGTTATTTAATAGCATTGCTTTGAATTGACGATCATTTTGATAGATTCCAATTACATGGCAATCCTTAGGTTTGAAGTTTTTTAGGGATTCTATTGCACGAACATTACACGGACCACAAAATTGTTCACTTAAAACCAATATTTTTTTGAACTTATCTAGTTCGTCGATTTCAGCGAAAATTTCAGATATGTGATATCCAATAAGTTTTTGGGAGAATTCTGACTTGTACGAAATACTATCAATAATTTCTTGATTCAATTGATAATTATCTGAAAGTTTAATGAACTCCTTCCTAAGCGAAAAATATTTAAGATTTAATACGCAAAAAACAATAATCAATAAATATAGTGGGCTTTTTGCAAGAAAATGTTTCATCAATACACCTAGTTTTCCGGTTGTGGCTCATCACAAACGAGCCAGTCATTTCCATTTGGTGGCCACCTTTCCCAACACCCAGCTTCACAATTTTGAACTGGAATATCTTCACACCAGACGATTTTTTTCTCATAGGTAATTTTCCCTTGAGGATTTTCTATGGATGAGATAGTTTTATGCTCAGTATATTGGCCGCCGCTATCAGGAATTAAGCAAATTCCTTTTCCAGCCAGTAAATAAAGACCTAAAACGGCCATAAGGCAAATAGATACTAATTGCTTAAATAACTTTTTACTTCCTGTGGTTTTCATTTTAATCTATTTAAATTTTAACAAAAAAATAATTGGATTTGACTCATCAGTGACATTGTTTATAATTCTATTAGTCATTGTTGAATTATCTTTAGGTATCCAGCCTTTTTCTTGCCCATAATTAATGTTGTAGCTTAGTTGAGATGGAGTCAAACAAGCGATAATTCGGTGATCGCAATAATTCATGAACCTTGGAAAAGCATAATAAATATCGTCCATCAATCCTGATGCTAAGACGCTTTTATCCCTCGAGAAATTTGATAAATAAGAATAAACTCGATTCCCTGCAGTAAATTGAAAAAAGATATTGTTTTTATCTACGAAAGTATTGGTTATCGAATGTGCATATTGTGAGTCAGACAATTGGTCATGTTGATCATGTACTACACTTTTAAAATAATTTTTTGGAATTGTTTTATTGCCAAAATCAGCAATATATTTACTACTAACCTTAATACCATTATAAGAGAAAATTGTGTCTGATGCTGGTAGAGTTAAAATAACTTCACCATTAAATTTTCGTAGTTGAGCGTTATTGTGTAGAATGTTTTCAGAAAAACCTCTGTTTACACTCTTTTGATTCAGGTATTTTTCAATCAGTTTCCCTTGGTCATTGAATACACAATAATTGTAATCAATTACTTGCTCCATATGAATTGTTTTGTGATTCATGGTATATAATATATACTTGCCATCCATGAATGAGAATAAGGTGCCTGGTACCAATGGGTTCAAATAAATTTCTTTTTGATATTTGCCAAATAGATCATATTGAATTATTTTCCTTGGTGAGGCCGACAAAAGGTGTATTTTATCTTCTGCAATGTCGATATCTACAGGAGTTCCAAATTCACCAGGCCCCTTTCCTTTTAAATTAATTTTGAAATCAAAAGAACCATCCAAATTAAAAACAAATACTGCTTTGGAAATGTATTTATCAAGTATGAATAGTTTATCATCAGAGAGTATTATTTTATCAATTTGTCCGATATATGAATCTATGGTTGATTCTAAATATATTATATCTTCATATTCAAGGAATTCAGAGTAATTATAGCCTTCAATAATTTCATTGTCCTCGAAAATATTTAATACTTTATTTGATATTTCATGTTGTTCCGAACATGAAAAACAGATAGAGGCTAATATTAAACAAAGCAAAAGGGATCGCATTGAATATAACTTTTCAACTAATTGCATATCTTAAAACTAAACTGGATTCTCAGGGGGAGGACAAGGAGTTACCCACTCACCAGGTTCCCCGTCATCATATTCGTTGTAATAACATTTTCCTTCGGTACATTTCTTATTTCCTCCTTCTTCACAATGCTCAGTTTTTTTCTTCCATTGAATTATTCCGTTGATCGAATAAGTATCGTAGGCATATGTTATCGTATAATTACCTCCAACTTCTGGATTTGACAAATTGTTTTTTGCAATTCCAAATTCGAATACTGAGAGTAAGACAATTAGTAAGACTAGTGGTAAAAGAGAATTTCTATTCTTTTTCATAGCAACGTTAGTTGGGTTTGATTATAAAAAGATAACTAATGTTAATATTTTTCATATTGAATCAATTCCAAATATAAGAATGATTATTCCCAATCCGCACCCTCATTTTCAAGGGGAAAAGCTAATTTATTGTGAATCCAAATAAGGGTTTTTGCAGGTCCTTGAATCAAAGGTTGAATCATTAGTTTGTTCTCATTGGAAAAATAATTATGTTTGAGAAACATTATGCTTTAGAAGCATAAAAAGCTATGTGGCTAAAGAACAATCAAAAATGGGTACAATGGAATTTCTTGATAGGAAAAATGAACAGGCAAGGCTTCTGACAACACTTGATCGACATGAAGCACAACTAGTTGTTATATATGGCAGGCGCAGAATTGGTAAGTCAACTCTGATTAGACAGGTGCTAAAAAAGGATGATATTTACTTTTTGGCTCATCTATCTAATGATATTTTACAAAGAGCCCAATTTGCAAAGGCCATATCCGAACAGGTAGCTGGATTCGATAAAGCAGTTTACCCAACTTGGGAGGCATTGTTCAACAGTCTTGGGAATTCATTAAAAACCTTCCTAACTGTTTGCATAGACGAGTTTCCATACTTAGTAAGAAAATCACCGGAGCTGCCTTCTCTGATTCAGAAGATAATAGATGAACAGCCAAATCGACCTTACCATCTGATATTGTGCGGCTCATCTCAACAGATGATGCAGGGATTAGTGTTAGATAGCAGTAACCCTTTATATGGGCGTGCAAATCAAATATTGAAGGTAAATCCTCTTCCACAAGGATGGATACAGGAAGCCTTTGAATGTGATCCGGTGGAGGCGGTAATGGAATATTCCCTATGGGGTGGAATTCCGAGATATTGGGAAATTCGAGCCCAGGAAGGTTCATTTGAGGGTGCTTTGAAAAACCAGGTTCTGGATCGTCTAGGTGTACTACATGAAGAACCATTAAGACTTTTACTGGATGATATGAGAGAAGCTGTTCAAGCGTTCTCAATATTGACCTTGGTTGGGAGGGGAGTTCATAAATTGTCTGAAATTGCAGCTAGACTTGGCAAGCCTGCTACTCATATTTCTCGTCCGCTCGATAAACTGATTCAGCTGGGCTTTCTTAAGAGAGAGATTCCTTTTGGGTCATCTAAAAAATCTGGTAAAAAGAGCTTGTATAAAATTTCGGATCCTTTCACTAATTTTTATTTCACATTTGTTGAATCCAATTTATCAAGGCTTGAATTAGGACTGATTGAACAGGTTTATACTTCTATTATACCGAGGTTTAATCAATATTTTGGAGCGGAGTGGGAGAATCTTTGCCGCGATTGTGTCCCACAAGGTTTAATTGAAGGGATCGAATTTGAAGTGCCTTCCCGCTGGTGGGGGACTAATACTCAGGGAGATAAAATGGAGATCGACCTGGTTTGTAAATCAGTAGATAATAAATACCTGTTGGTAGGGGAATGTAAATGGAGCGATGTCCATAATCCCCAGAATATCATTACTCAATTAGTTAGCAAGGCTAAGTTGTTACCAGGAGAATTACCCGAAAAGATTGTTCCAATACTTTTTGCGAAGAGTTTAAAAAACCAATATGTCGCCTTAATTGGGGAGAATCAAGGAATTGTATTCACTCCAAAGGAAGTTATGGAAAGGCTAAAAAGCTGAGAGTTTATTTCTCCGAATAAATAACCTGCATCACTGTATGTCCAACTGCCATTAAGGTATTCTTGTTAATTACTGTAATATCATCTTTCTGGGTGTGCCAGAAGGACCCAAAATTGCTTTCAGTGGTGTAATCATGCTGGATGATATCAATAGAAGGGATCCCTATAATTTCATTGACATACCGATGATCATCAATGAGCTGATCAGTTTTATCGAAAAGAAAGTGAGCCCCGTATCCAAGGGTTTTAGCTGTTTTCCATACCTTGTCAACCACACTTTTTGCATAGTAAACACTAACTTCTTCCTGAGTGAAAGTTGCATCTTTAGCGCCAACCATATCAAGAAGGATTCCGTAGCGGGCATAATAATCTTTCTTGTGAGGATTCTTTGCCCAATACTGTGAACCCAGGCACCAGGTGTCAGCTTCCCATTCTACATCCAAATGTTCAGGAACGCCATAATCTTCTGAATCAAAAAGAATTATATCAATACCAAGTGTAGTAGGATTTTTGTCAAGGTGACGTGCAATTTCAAGCAAAACCCCGGTTCCACTAGCTCCATCATTGGCTCCCGGTATAGGGGTATTAAAGTTTTCAGGATCAGGATCATGGTCGGCATAAGGCCTGGTATCCCAATGGGCCATCAATAATAATCTGTTTGCTTTCTCAGGCTGGAACTGTGCAATTATATTAAAGGAATTCAGTTTTGTCCCATCAAAAGCCTCAAGCTGAACATTTTGAACAATAACATCAGACCCATAAGATTTCAACTTTTCCTCCATCCACCCGGCACAAGCAACATGCCCTTCAGTATTCGGCACTCTTGGTCCAAACTCCAACTGCTTCTCAATAAAACCATAAGCCGAATCCGCCGAGAATGATGGAACATTCACTTGGGTAACTGTTTCCTTAGTATTGCTGTCAGACCCACTAGAATTATTTTTACAGGAATTAAAAGAAACTAATATCACCAATATTAAACTCACAACCCACAACCCGCAACCCACAACTTTTTTACTGCATACTGCATACTGCCTACTGTCTACTGAAGTTCCCATTTCGCCCCCTCCTTAGTATCCTTAATAACAACACCCAATTCAGTTAGTGTATTCCTGATTTTATCTGAAGTTGCCCAGTCCTTATTTTCTTTTGCTTCCTGTCTGATATCAAGAAGTGTTTGTATAAGTTTTGGTGTAAGCTCATCATTCCCTCCTGATTTTTCTTCGAAGCTGAGGCCGAGAATGTCGGAAGTGAGAAGAGACATTAGCTTGCGAAATCCTTTCAGATCTTTTTCAGATAAAGATTCCTTCCCTTCCTTAATCAGGTTAATCCATTTAACTCCTTCAAATAACTTGGCAATTAATATGGGAGTATTCAGATCGTCGTTCAATGCATTAAAGCAAGCTTCCTCAAATTTTTTCATATCCAGACTAGAACTATCGCCGGCTTTCAGTTTGGCCATAGTATCAATAGCGGTTCCTAGTTTATCGAGGCCCTTTTCGGCTGCCTGAAGGGCTTCATTTGAGAAATCCAGGGTTGAGCGATAGTGTGCCTGAAGCATGAAGAATCTGATAGTCATAGGGTTGTAAGCCTGCTCCAGTAACTTATGATTCCCGCTGAACAATTCATCCAAAGTGATGAAATTCCCTAGCGATTTACCCATTTTCTGCCCATTAATGGTGATCATGTTGTTGTGCATCCAATGTTTCACTGCCGGATGGCCATGGGCAATTGTTGACTGAGCAATTTCGCATTCGTGGTGAGGGAAAATGAGGTCCATCCCACCACCGTGTATGTCAAACTCTTCGCCCAGGTACCCACGGAGCATTGCCAAACAC
>CAYUNU010000033.1:15890-16170 GCA_964446195.1 uncultured Porphyromonadaceae bacterium
TCCAGATGCCAGCCAGGGAAACCTTCGCTCCATTCTGATGGCCAGTGCATTATGTGCTCAGGGCTGGCTTTTTTCCAAAGGGCAAAATCAAAAGGATTTCTTTTTTCTGATTGTCCATCCAGTTCTCTTGTTGATGATTGGAGGTCTTCCAGTTTTCTTCCGGAAAGGCGTCCATAATCATATTTTTCATTGTATTTCTGAACATCGTAATAGATAGAACCATTGCTTTCGTATGCATATCCTTCTTTCAGGATGTTCCGAACCATATCGGGATGTTCTA
>CAYUNU010000034.1:0-16138 GCA_964446195.1 uncultured Porphyromonadaceae bacterium
GGCTAGCTCTAGAACCGGATAGACAGACAAGACAGTTGAGCCTTAACCTGGACTGGCTCCCGAACCAGGTTGATTAAAGTCATCCCTGAATAAGGGAAAAATCTATGAGCATACCATAGTTCCGTAAGGCGTACCCACCGGAATCAAAACAGGTACTTACTTCTGTCGCACACATGAAATGTAGCAAGGCAGTTGGATCAGGTAAAATGAGTCCCCCAAAGAGTTCACTACTGTTTCCTTAGCTGTTTCGATCTCCCCAGGTAGTAAAAACATTTGGCGGCAGTAAAAAAAATTAAGCAGCAGAGGAGGAGGAAGGGTCGCCGAAGGCTCCTTATTGGTCAAGTTCTGTTTGACCGACTGTAAGAAGGGAAAACAGATATATAACTCTCGTTACACACCTGACCGACCGATGAAAGAGGGAGGGAGGGAAAAAATGTGTAACACCTTATTCCAGCGAAGCGTGAAAGAGTTATGGTAACAATGTTATCAGATTTCAGAAACCCAGTTAAACACACCTTTTTTCTTTAACGAATGTTAAAGGAAAAAAATGAGATTTAGATCTTTTATGCCAAGGTCTCTAACTGTAACACATACCCCCTCTTTCCACCTTCTCACCCATCCTCCTGATTCTGTTTCTTCGACATTAATAGGTTAACAGCTTTAGTAGTACTTCAATTTGCTTCATCAAGGTCAAAACCACCCACACATTACACTACTAGCCCCAAATATTGCCCTTTATATGATTGAAAATGGGCTCCAACTGGTGCTAAGTGGACTCAGCATCCACAATAAACCTAACAGTTTAATATGTTAATTGGTTGGAGAATCCATGTGATGAACCTACTCTACTTTCCTGGCGGGGATGATCCAAACCAGATGGAATGATAAGGAACAAGTTTATTACTGAAAGCAATCAGGCCACCACCCTATTTCATGCGCTTTCACAATGCTAATTTCAAATTTCGGGCAATGAAAAAATCCTGAAACCCGGTATATGTATGGTTACAGGGTTTTTTAATGGTTCTGTTTACTATAATGAAAGTTCTAGATCAACCCACTGCAGTCCTTTATTCATGGGCCTTTCAAATATTGCTTACAGTCTGATGTTGATCTCCAGGAAATAGGGGCCATTATCAGCCCATTATCCGGATGCCTGTTTATAGGCCTTTCAGAGGGTCTACTCCTGAGGTGCTTTCAATTCATAACTTCATTGGCACCGGCCCAGCTACCTTGCAGGGGGGGGGGGGGGAGGCCCCATCCCCTCCATCGGCGCGTTTGGTTCCGCACATGGCGTGGCGGCCCCCGCACTGATTAGATGCAATGTTTGGAGAAAATTCCCTCTCCAAATTATTTCTGAAAATTTTTTACCCTGAAACCTCCGGTACTAACTTTCAATTGTGAATAAGACATTTGATGTATGTCTACATCCCTGTAATGGTAGGGTGTCCCACTGTTTTTAACATCAAACATTAAATATCTTGGCAAAAAGTGGGCCTTGGACAGTGCCCAGTTGTGTGAAATTCATAATTTTACATCAGAGTTAAGAAAGTAGGGCCGGCGAGATTCGAACTCGCAATTCCGTGCGGGAAGCCTGATTGCAAATCAGGTGCGTTTACCAATTTCACCACGACCCCATTTCTTTTTTACTCTTAAGGGGAGGCAGTTCCGGATTGCTTCCCCTTTCTTTTCAAAGTACTACCTACAAATTTACCTGCATTTGTACCTCGGCCAAAATAAAGGGGGGCTCTGTTTTAAACATGCGCCTTGTAGTTTTAATTAACTAATGTTGATAAATGCAAATTTCACCTGATCCCATGTACCAGAAATTTTCATTATGTGAAAATTTCTGTTATTCACATTCGGATCACGTTGGTACTCACTTTTTTGTTTGGTGTGCTGGGTTTAATTGCAATAGTTAGTACCTTTTAAATGGATCTGATCAGGTATCTTAATATCAACATCAGTGAGATTATAGTCAAGGTAATTCCGGTTGTAAGAAGTGCCCAATATCCCCCAGTACTAACTCCAAATAGAGGTATAATGAAGAAGGCAACAATGAGGAGTGCAAGGATTCCTCCGTTTATTCTGTAGGTCCTTTTGGTGTCTTTGATGAAACGATCTAGATTTTCCTTCCGGTCCAGGAATGCTTCACAGATGGTTTGCATAAGTTTGATTTTTTCAATTTTGAGGTTATGGTCTTTTGGGTTTTTTAGATCAATCATGCTTTTGTCTAATCCTTCGGATATGATTTTTCCAAATTTGTCGAAGCGATTTGCAATCTGGTCATATCTTAGGTCATCAGATTTATTTTCAAAATATCGATTAAAGGCTTTGTATAAGCCGTTATCAAATTTCCCCGGATGTCGAGTGGGTGTTTTCCCACAATCTATTAGCTTTTGTGTGGCTCCATTTATTTCTTTTTTAAGGCTGTCTACTCGGAATACAACATAGGCCCCAGTAATGGCTAAAATCGCACCCAGCACCTGTGGAGCTGTCGAATAGAAATAGTGGAGATTGTTTAACAGGTCACTATAGTTGGGATGTGCACACATAATGGGAGTTTTATTAATTCACACAGTACAATTAGTCATAGGACTTTTGGAGCTTCAGGTACCTGTCCCTTGAGGTGGTGCTTTGGAATCGGCCACCATTCTGATTAAATTCTTCAGTAATTACTCCGGTATTGCCTTGAACTGAGATTACAATTCTGCCACCTGAGGCGGTCCAGGATCCGGATTTTTCAGAATCAACTTTTGCCCCTGCAGAACGATCCGGAACGATCCAGATCCATTTTGCAGTGCCATCCTTGTGCAGGACAAAAACCTCTTCCGCTTCACCGGCTCCCATACCGTCAATCCTGACATAGTATGAGCCTGCATACAGGTAAATGTATTTGTTAACGGTTTTGGTGACTGCTGGTGGTGCTGAATTTGGATTTAAACGATTGTCTCGGGCTTTGGATACCAGGAGGGCGATAATAACGATACCCAGACCAATGATCAAAAATACCTTACGATTCATAAAGTTGGGGTTTGTTGGGTTTAAGTCAGCCTCTGGGAAATTTTAGAGATTCTACCGGGGATTTCTAGACTAATATCTACCAATCATCGTCCACAATATCTGATTCTGCGATAGATATCTTGTAACTATCAACAATCTGTTGCAGTTCCTGCTTTAGGTTTGCCATCATCGGTATAAGCTTTTTCTTTGGAGGACCCGGTGCTTTGAAAGTCCCTGAAGCTGGAGCATTATCTCCTTCGAAAGGTTCAACCTTTACAATTCCCATACCACTTGTAGAACTAGGCATATCAGCGTTGGCGCAATAAACATCCTTCAGAATCATCCGAAATTTATTGTCCTTCATTTGAAAAGATGCTGTATACCGATATTCATAGCGATAAGTCCCCATCATATATTCAATTTTCTGAATACTAACGCCCTTGACAATGATTACTCCGCCGTCTTTATCATCATTTTGAATGACATCCTGAGCGGATCTCCATGCTTCAGCAATAAACACTTTGGTACTTGTATAAATTTGATCTTTACTTTTTGCAGTAGAATCGATCAATTCCCAGTGGAAATTTTCCTGAGCAGATAGATTAGATAATACAAATAGGAATAAGCTGAGAAATAGAATCCTTTTCATTGTTTTGGGGTTTTATTGCTCTCAAGTTATAAAAATCTTTTCCTATATCAATGGCTGATATTTACCGGCCCATCACATTAAAGGTTGGAAACTGTTGGTCCTTGATTAAATATACAGAAGCCAACCATTGGCTTTTTTTCTTCAGCGGGGGTTTTGAGTGGAAGCGTCCACTGGCCCCCGTTTTTCATTTGCATTGTATTTCGTAAATTGGGGTACCAAACCCCAACCAATTTTTTATTGTACTTAAATTAGGACCATGAGAAAGGGCGCATGTTGTGCAATTAGTGCCAATTATCCACAGGCTATAGGCCTGTATCAACCGGGGCCTATCCCAAAATGTTAGTGAGATTGTTAGTGAAATGAAAAAAGCAGCTACACTTTAAACCGGCGTAACTGCTTGTTATACAGCGTGAACAAAAGATGAGTCGAACCCCCAACCTCCTGATTCGTAGTCAGGTGCTTTATTACAGAGGAGTAAGCAAATCTGTTTAATCATTGATTCTTCTCCAACTTCTTTCCAGACAGCATCGAAGTGAGGGTTTAATAATTAGAGGTTGGAAAAAATTTGATTTAATTCGAACTCATGACCGCTGATTCAAAAGTATTTTCCGTGATTGAGAATAGGATAATGTTAAATACATTTATTCAGATCATTATGTCTAGTAATCAGAAGTATAATGTTTATAATTATAGTGGTATTGGAAATTTGATATGTTTCCCGGATCTGTAACCACACTTATTATACCCCCACCCCTCCAAATTTGGGAAAGGCCTTCCCCACCTCTCCCTATCGCCACAAACTATGACACTGCACCAGGACATGAACATCAACCTCTTCTCAATCGAGAAAGAGCCCCGTCAAACAGTAGGTTCTGACATCAATCAACTTGGAGATCCTTTGCAAAAGTTGAAAGGCCTGGGACATTCTCAATGAGTTAACCCATCCCTGTATAGGGACAAAGAGATTTCTTGCGCTTCTTTGCGGACAACCCATTATGATCATGGGAAGGTCCTGAATCATACTCTTTGGTTTGTAATGAATACAACAGGGGGAAGAAGCAGATGATCCGCAAGATCAAGAACCCACATTCCGCTCGAAGGAGATGGACCAATGAGGAGATCCGGTACTTGATAAATGAATTTCCCCACATAGAAACGATGGCAATTGCAGTGAAATTAAATCGCAATTATGAAGATATTTGGAAAACAGCTCAATGACTTGGACTAAATAAAACAACGTTCACCAGGAAGAAAATCATAAGAAAGAACGCTCCCAAACCCATATAAATAGTCCATTGTGACATCGAAAATGGTATATTTATTTACCAAAATATATTGATTACATGTTTTACAACATAGGTTTAAGGCGTAACAGAATTCAACAGTTCCATATTAACCTCACAGAGGTAAATTTATTTAACCTCTGTGAGGTTAAACTCATACATACCTCCTAATTTAGTTCTATCAAACTCTTATTATTGAAATCTAGGTTTTATATATACGGTGAAATACTCTAGATTTATTCTTGGAATTCCACCCATGGCTCCTCAGCTACTCTCTTTCTACTGAGAAACCCTCATTCCTTTTCAGGTAATATCAATATTCTTACTATTCTAATCCTTACGAAATGAAAAAAAGTATCTTTTTATCAATTCTGTTTGTTGGAGTATTTATATCGATTACTTCCGCCCAAGTTAAATATACTTCTTCGGGATACCTCGGAATCGGCGAAACAACTCCAGATCATGCTGTTCATATAAAGGCTGCGACCCCTACACTAAAATTGGAAAGTTCAACTGGGAATGGTAATGCAATTATGCGATTTACAGAGGCTTCCAACTTCACTGGCGGCTTCATTAAATATGATGGTTGGAATAATTATTTGAACTTTGGAGTGCATAATGCTTGGGATTCTAACGAGAGTAATGACATAGTTACAATGAAAATTAAACGCTCTGATGGTCAAGTTCAATTTGGTTCAGTTTCTAATACTAACAATATAAATGTGGTATCGTATCCGGAAAGTAATGGCAATACCTACGCTGTCAACTTCAATAATGAATGGACTTTCTGGGTGGATGCTGCTGGAACTGTTCATTATAATGAAATCTATACTCTTTCTGATGAAACATTGAAGACTGAAATAGAATCTTTACAAAACACAAAAGAACTAATTCAATCCTTAAGACCGGTCCAGTTCAGATATAAAGAAGGCGTTTTTGGATCATCCAAGGTAAGTGATAAAAAATTTGGACTAATTGCTCAAGAGGTCCAAAAAGTACTGCCGGAAATCGTAAAATCTCGCGGAGATACACTTTTGGAAATAAATTATGTAGGATTAATACCATTACTACTTGATGCCGTAAAAAACCAACAAGTAGAGATCGATGAATTAAAAGCTCAGATATCTGGTAGTGAAGCAGCATATAAATCCTCAATGGTTCAGACATCTTCTGATGATTTAGGAGAATTATCTTCAGCTGCTCTATTTCAAAATGTTCCCAATCCCTTTAATTATAAAACAATTATTAAGTATTCCATACCGGCCATTGAATCTTATGCAATGATCAATGTTTATGATCTAAGTGGTAGACAGGTTAAAAACTATAATTTGACTCAAACTGGAGATGGTGAGATAATGATTCCAGCATCCGAGCTTGACCCTGGATTATTCATTTACAATTTGATTGTTGATGGGATTGAAATAGCTTCACGTAGAATGGTGTTGACTGAATAATTTACTATGTTTTTTTCCCACGATATTTTCGGGATCTAATGTTACTGTCTCAGTAAAACCCGTATAATTGGTTCTAGCGAATAACAATGTCCAACTAACTTCAATATTATGAAAAAAAAAATCTTCTTTCTAATAGCAGCATTTCTTCTATCGAATATTAATCTGGTTGGACTTGCCGCACAGGAATATATACCCATGGATTTTGATAATGGCCAATGGTATTTGGATATAGATGAATATGAAGATTACTTTGAGAGAACTCAAATGTTTTGTAAGGGCGATACAGTTATAAATGGTCAAGTTTTTTCAAAACTATTTCGGGATAGATTTATACGACGCCTACCAGGAATATTTTTTAATGATACTATTATTGCCGAGTATGTGGGAGCTATTCGAAATGCTGAAAACAAACAGGTGATTTTCAGGAGCATCTACGCTGAAACTGAACAAATAATTTACGATTTCAACATCTCTATTGGAGATACTATAAATGGAGAATATGTTGATTTTTTAGTCAACGATATTGATTCCGTTGAGTATTGTGGGGTCTATCATAAAAGGTACATTCAAAGTCTAGATGGAGGATCATATGAGATGACTATTACAGAGGGAATAGGATATTCAACTGGATTATTAGGATATTTTTGTGAATTTGATAATCATGGTGAGCTTACTAGAAATCTGATATGCTACGCCGAAAAGGGAAATAATGAATGTTCAATCTGCGAGAATCTATTGAGTATCGATTCCTATGATTTTGAAACGCTTGTATATCCAATCCCAGCTGAAAGCTATATTGCTATAAAATCATCTAAACCAATATCCTGCTTACGAATAATCAATATCTCTGGCACTGAAGCTTTCTTCTCTGAGTACAGTGAGCAACTCTTTGTTCAAGAGTCAATTGAAGATTTTGTTCCCGGAGTATATCTGATGGAAATTATGTTTGTTGACAATACTCAAAAAACATCAGTAATCATAAAAAACTAAATCAATGAAGTATATATATATATTAATCATTGGTAGTACCCTTATGCTGTGTACTACCATGAGTTTTTCTCAAGACTTTTCCTTATCCAAATCAGATACATCATTCTATCAAGTTGTCGAAAAAGCTGAGAATTACATTGCTAAAATGAAGAAAAATCCTGACAAGGAAGCTAATTCGATATTAAATGAGAAACATTATTATCGTTGGAAATATTTCTGGGAGACAAGAGTTGATAGGAATGGTGGTTTTAAGACCTATGCCAATCAAATGCAAAAATTGGCAAAGCAAAACTCAAGCAATTCTCAGTTTAAATCGGCTTCATCAACTTCATCAGTTCAATGGACTCCGCTTGGCCCAACATCAAAACCAACGCAAGTAGGAGCTTATAAAGATAACAATGGTGTATGTCAAGTGGCTTCTGTCTGGTCGGATGGAACCGATATCTATGCTGGGCTTAATGGTGGCGGTCTATGGAAAAGAGATAGCTCATCTTGGACTAATCTAACGGATGACATAATGGCCTTTTCCGTGAATGATATTGCCATTGATAATACTGGTAAGATCTATATAGCAACGGGGTTTGTAGGTCAAGGTTCATCTATGATGACCGGTGACCTATTCGGCTATGGAGTTATGTATAGTATTGACGATGGAGTGACCTGGGAAACGGACAAAATGTCGCCTGGTCCAGATGAAGACTTTTTCATTATGAAAGTAATTATTCATCCATCACAACAGAACGTAGTGTGGGCTTTATCTCGCAAACATGTTTACAAATCAATTGATGGTGGCGACAATTGGAATACCACAATTACTCCATCTTTAACAAATAACCAGTTTTTTAGAGACCTTGTATTTAAAGAAAGTAATCCAGACATCATGTTCCTCTGCACAGATGGATGGGATCATTCTGTAAATAAGGTAAGTTCTGGATGTATATATAAATCAACAGACGCAGGGGACCTCTGGGATTCATCCACCAATCTCGCAGATAATCTATTGTATGCATCAGATTATCCACATTGGTTGGAATTCGCAACAACACCAGACAATCCAAGTGCACTGTATATAGTTTATCGCGATACTATACTACAAAGAACAACTTTAGAAAAATCTAAAAATGATGGTGCCGATTGGGTTACACTTGTAGATCATGGATATGCAGGATCAAGAGAACATATGATGTATGAATTAGAAATATCACCAACAGATTCTACTGACATCTATGTTGGCGGAGTTTATCAATATAGATATGATTCATCCCCACTCCCAAAATTCACTGAAATTGGGTCCACATTACACAGTGATCTAAGAGATTTCCATATCGTTTCCTCAGGAGGTACTACTAGAATTTATCAAGGCAACGATGGAGGCATTTATTCTTCGGCTGATCGCGGAGATACTTGGACAGATCTTACTAATGGATTACAAGGTGCTCTATTCTATGGGATTGCAATATCAGAGACAAGTCCAAACACCTATCTTGGAGGAGTTGGTGATTGTGGAACACATTTTAATAATGGAACATCTTGGTACCATATGAGCATAGATGGTGATGGGGGCACATGTCTAATTAACCACACGAATAATGATAACATGATTGCGATGTTGAACGGCTCTCCAAGATATACTATTGATGGTGGCGACAATTGGGGTATTACGGGAGAAGATATACAAGGTTATAATAAACCACTAATTCAACATCCAACTTTGAATAAAATCTATGTAGCTTCAATTTGGGCTTGGAGATTTACTATTCGGTATTCTACAGACTATGGAGCTAATTGGACTAGCCTCATGCCTGGCTGGCAAACTGGCAGTATATATGCCATGGACATTAGTGAATCTAACCCCAGTACCATGTATATCTCAAGATTATTTAATAATCCTTCAACAACCACAGTTCAAAAAACAACGAATGAAGGAAGTTCGTGGATTGATATAACCTCAAATATTGGGAGTATTGTAAATGAAGCACACGTCACAAATATTGAAGTGCATCCGACAGACCCGGACAACGTTTGGATTAGTTTTGGGGGAGTATCTGATGGCAATAAAGTATTTCATACTATCGATGGTGGATTAACATGGTCTAATATTAGTTACAATTTAGAAAATGTCCCTGTGATGGATATTCTTTATGACTATGCCAACCATCAAATATATATTGCAACTGATATTGGCCCATACTATATGGATTATGATGGAACGTCTTGGTCCAAAATGGGAGAATTCCCTCAAACTATTACAACAAACCTTGCATTAAGTAAAACAACCGGAAAGCTATTTGCATCAACATGGGGAAGAGGATTGTGGGAAACTGAGATACCTGGTCATTGTTTCGATGGATCAACCACATCAATTTGGGCACATACGACATATTCAGAAGACATTGAACTGTGCGAAAATCTCAAAATCTATGCGGGTTCACTCACTGTTGAAGCAACCCTTATTATGCCATTTGACGCCACAATTACAGTTACATCAGGCACAACTTTAACTGTTGATGGAGGTGCAATTTTGAATGCTAATATTATTGTTGAATCTGGAGGTACCTTGGCACTTGAGAATGGGGGTATTATTGAGCTAATCGAGGATGATGAACTCAATGCTAATAGCGGTGCTCTACTACAAATTGATCAGGGAGTTGTCAGAACGTCTCTAGAATAGAATTGTTGATTAACAATTCTCTTTGAAAGAACCGGGGAAACCCGGTTTTTTTATGCCTCAATATATTTTATAGTATGAGGCTAACAATCAACCAGGAGAAATTCTGCCATGTTTACATGGAGACCGGGAACGCCTCGGAGGCATACCGGCAGTCATACAAGTGCGGAAAGATGAAGCCTGAGACGATCAACCGGTCAGCACACGAGTTAAAGCAAAACCCCAAGGTTACCGCAAGGCTTCAGGAATTGAAAGATGAGCTCAAAGAAGTGTCTGGCATTAAAAAGGAAAGGCTCCTCTATGAGCTTGAGAGTATACTGGAAGCTTCCGTTTTCGATTTCCTCAAATTCAATTTCGAAAACGAGGTGTCTTATTGGGATGAGTATCTCGACACCCATGTCCTGAAGATCATTCTCAAGATTATCCTGATAGATCCAGAATTGTTGATCCTTCAACAGAAAAGGGCCTTGAAAAGCATCAAGGTTGAAAAGGAGGGTAACTTCGAAATCACCCTTCACGACAAAAACTGGGTAAATGATCATATCAAAAAGATACTTGGGTATGAGGCTCTGAAGAAACTCAATGTTGACGGAAGTGCCCTTGGTATAGTCGTCCTTGGAGCCCTGAAAGATGGGTGAAGCAAGTGTCTCATTCAGAGCTCAATAAGGATTCCAGGGAGATTTCATAAGCACTGGTACAGACATTGTTATTGGAGGGAGAGCAGCTATGGTTGGTAAGTCATATGCCCTTTTCCTGGAGGCTCTGAGATATTCCAAATACCCCGATTATGAAAGAGAGATCTTCCGGAAGATATGTCGTTCATAACTCACTAATCTATAAGTATATTAATTATAGTGGATGATACTTTCTAATGTGTTTTCCGGATCTATAACCACTATAATTATACCCCCCACCCCCACTTGAAGGGAAAAGCCACCCCAGCCCTTTCCATCCGTAGTAGCCAATATATTTTCTGTTTTAAGCACCCCAATCTTTTTTCCATAATAACCAATAAAAACAATATTTATGGGAAACAACATCGCAGAAGTTAGCCTGGTTTATGAAACCAAAATTAAATCGTCAGATAGGATTAAGATATCCTGCAGTCAGGACGCATATAAGGCTTTATTTGATACTTGGAACAAGGGATCTGTTGAACACATCGAGGAGTTCAAGATTCTGCTTCTAAATCGTGCTAACAAAGTCCTCGGGGCAACTACAATTTCCCAGGGAGGGGTCTCAGGCACTGTGGTTGATCTGAAACTAATCTTCCAATATGCTCTTAAGGCAAACGCCTCAAATATCATCTTGGCCCATAATCATCCGAGCGGGAATCGGAATCCAAGCGACTCCGATATAAATGTTACTAAGAAAGCAGAGGCCGCAGCAAATCTTCTTGATATGCATATCCTGGATCACATCATTCTTGCTCCTGGTGACCAATATTTCAGCATGAAGGATGAGGGGGTATTTTAGTCCCGGATTTAGTAACTTATGAATATTGCTCCAGGAAGATTAATAGTTTCCCTGGAGCAATATCATTCATCCAGAATCAGAACCTCACTTCGTTCGCCATTCACCCTGTTGTTACAACCTATTTCCGGGGTAGTTGTTGGATTGAATCCCTCATACAACCAAAGCTATATTAACATAACTTGGTATTTTAGGTACAGCCACACATTCCTCACACAATCAAAGCTGACCTAAAAAGGAAATTATGTTAAATAGCTGCGCATCAAATCTTTAAAATATTATGCACTATTGTTAACCTATTAACGATATAATAATCAGCCACTTGTGATTTGCAAAGTCAAAGTCAAAATCATTTTTTTGTAAAAAATCTAATGAAAAACATGTACAAAAGCCAATACCCTAAATGGAGGCCGGAATCAAATATTGATTCAGTCATTCTATCTCTCTCTGAGGGTATATATATGCCAACAATTAAAGATTACAAGGATGCCGGTCAGTCTTACTGTTACAATGCAATTATCGCTTATCCCACAGGTCAAATACATTTCGCTAAAAAGCTTGGCTTGAAATTTAAACATAAACCCTCGGGTTACTGGAAAAATGAAGATCACGTCCTAAGAGCAATACTATACATAGCAAAAGATGGGTATATGCCTCTGAAGAGAGAATTTTCAAATAATGGAATATCTGCATGCTACATAGCAATGTCAATATATCATTCTGGAAGGGAATCCATTGCGGCCAAATTATATTTGAAATTACACAGGGCGCCAGCTAACTACTATGATGATAAAAGAAATATTAGAAGAGATGTTTTAAGTATATCTAAGGATGGGCAATTCCCAACCGAGAGAACGTTTCACAAGAAAAACTTTGGGGGACTATATATGAAAATACTTGAAGTATTTGGGCGCGCTATTGAATGTGCAAACTACTGCGGTTTAATAATCATGAACCATCCAAATGGCTACTGGCAATCGTTAGAAAACGTAATTGAAAAACTTGAAGAAATAGCGAAAGGATCTAACACCATTACTTCACAATTATTTATTGATAATAACTGTCAAGGATTGTTAAGTGGGATCAATTTGTATCACGGTGGACTATTATCGATCGCTGAAAAGATTGGCAAAAGAACCAAGAAAAAAACCCCAGGCTATTACGAATCATATGAAAAGGTATTAGAGGAAATGCAAGAATTCGAGTATGATTTAGGATTTCCGACAATAAAGATGTTCAGCGATGCTGGTAAAGTGGGGTTATATCGTGGAATGATTAAATATCATAATGGAACACAGAACATTGCACAGAAGCTTGATTTACCATTCATTTCAGACAGTGGGCCAGAAAGAATAATCCGTAAGATCCTAAATCAACACCAAATCCAATTTAAGCGAAATCACACATTCAAGGATTGCAAATACATCATGCCTCTTAGATTTGATTTTTTTCTGGTTGACTACAACACAATTATAGAATATAACGGGGAGCAGCACTACAAGCCGATAGATATGTGGGAAGGTCAAAAGGGCTTCGAAAAACAAAGAATAAAAGATCGAATAAAAGTAGAGTACTGCAGGGAAAACAATATTAGGTTGATCATTATTCCATATAGAGTGAAGAATCTACCCGATGAAGTGGCCCACTATTTAAACGGTCTTTAGGTATATCCATATAAGGCCGTGTTAAAATCCTGCATATTTAGTGGTTTTTACACCATTAGGCAGTTTCAGCAGTATTTCAGCTTCTACATTGCAATCTTCATCACTGTATCTTTAATATCATAACTGGGAAGCCCGGCGAGATATGTCTGAGTAGTTTTGATATCCTTATGACCCAAGAGCTGAGAAATCGTAGCTATGTCTACTCGTTGAAGAAGTAAGTTATTTGCTGCAGTATGTCGTGCTGAATAGGTAGTCACGTGCTTAGTTATACCTTGATCTTCACATATATTTATTAGCACTTTATTAATTCTTTTGGCATAGGCTTTTGAGCGTTCTTTTAATTGAACTGCAGTTTCAGTACCCTTCAGGACTCCAAACACATATTTGCTATCAGGATTATTGTATTTTGCTATAATTTTCTTGGCTTCATCCCTTAATGGTAGTTTCATTGGATTATCAGTTTTGCGACGGGTTAAATCAATGAAACCATCATAAATATCATTCTTTTCTAACTTCAGCATATCAATAACATTCATACCAAAGGCATAGTAAGAAAACAAGAACATGTCGAGGTAGAATTGCTTCCTCCCTTTAATTTTTGCGTTCTTAAAAAAATTCATATCAGCAGTATCCAAAGCTATCTTACGTTCCTTTGACTTTGGAATAACATACTTAGGTTTCTGCTTCCCGAAAGGATAAAAGCTTGGCACAAGAAATTCATGATTAATGCAGTAATTGCATACATAACGGATTGAACGCATGTAAATACCTATGGTAGTAGGAGAATAACCGTGGTCTTTTGCTTTTTTCTCGTAATCATATAGGAAGGAAGGAGTAACATCTACCATGGAAACATGACTAGTACCCAATAATGTTTTGAATGAACTGATAGTACCTCTGTATTGCTCAGCTGAGCTAATTTTGTTTTCTGTCCGCCTTCTTTTTTCCTCTTGCTCTAGTAGATAGAACAGCTCCAGCTTATATTTTTCTTTTTCCTTATCTAATTCTTGGTTCAAAGAATGCAAAGTCAGGATATTTAGCTTCTTAATTATCTCCTCATAGTCATTTATCAGTTTAAATAGTTCCGACTTTAGTTTATCCTTTTTTGCCTTTGAGAATATCCTGGTGCTTGTTTTACCCCGGATTTCATCAAACTCTTCTTTAGTGTAGAAGTGTTTCGTTTTAATATTTTTCTGCACACCATTTATGGAAATACGGATTTTAACATTGTATCGTTCATCTGCTGTTTTATAGGAAGTGTATAGAACTGGCGATATTTTTACATCATTACTCATCTGAAGCTGTATTAAAATATGGTTATACCTCAATATAATCAATACTTTATGTTATTGCAACATATTTCCAAAAACTATACAAAAACTATACAAATAATTGCTTTTTAATGCCCTTTTATGTCCTTTTGTGTCCTTTCAGAAAAATCTATAATCCTTGTTATTATAGAGGTACAGCAGTAGATGTGGGGTTATATTGAATTAAGAACCCCCTGACTCATAATCAGGGGGTCGATGGTTCGAGCCCATCTGGGCCCACTAAAAATCAAGGAGTTACAACGTAAAAATTGTAACTCCTTTTTTTTCGCCAGTTTGGTGCCAGGTTTTGGGAAAGGTTGGTGGGAATTGACACCTTTCTTTGGGATGGGCAGATTAAGATTCCCATCGAGATAATTCTCTGAAAAGAACTGTTGAGACAAGGTCTTAGAAGTTCTCGGCGAACATGGAAATGCCAGGGAAGATAGTTGAAAAACCGAACCCCGAATTCGAATTTACAAGGATAGTTGCTATCTTTGATATATGATTGAAAGAAAAAACGAAATAGCAGAAATAAAAAAGAGATTATCGATATTTCCTGTTACTGCTATTCTGGGGGCTCGTCAAACAGGGAAAACAACACTTGCCAGACTTTTAAATGCTCAACACTATTTTGACCTGGAGAATCCGGTTGACCTGGCTGCTTTCGACAATCCACAACTTACCCTCAGTAACCTGACAGGCATTATTGTCATTGATGAGATTCAACGTAAGCCGGAATTATTTCCCATTCTGAGATATATTATTGATAATAATCCAGGACAACGATATATCATTTTGGGTAGTGCGTCACGTGATCTGATTAGGCAAAGTAGTGAAACACTAGCTGGAAGAGTGGGCTATCATTATTTGTACGGATTTGATCTGGAAGAGGTGGGGACTGATAGAATGGATAACTTATGGCTAAAAGGTGGATTTCCAAGGTCATTCCTTTCCGAAACGAGTGAAACCAGTATTCTTTGGAGAGAGAACTTTGTTACTACATTTTTGGAAAGAGATATTCCCCAACTGGGTATTTCAATTCCTTCCTATACCCTTCGAAGATTCTGGTTAATGCTAAGCAATTATAACGCTCAAACGATTAACTATTCAGAATTATCAAGATCCTTCGGCATATCTGATAATACTGTCAGGAAATATATAGAATTGCTTGAAGGAACATTTATGATCAGGCTTTTACTCCCATATTTCACAAACATTGGGAAACGAATCGTAAAAAGTCCAAAGCTGTATTTTCTGGATACCGGAATTTATCATTCCTTATTATCTCTTCATTCGAAGACACAGCTTTTAAGCCATAATAAATTGGGAGCATCATGGGAAACCTTTGCGTTGAATTCCCTGGTAAAAATATTCCAACTGAAGAAAGAAGAAATATATTTTTATGCTACTCATTCCGGTGCAGAACTTGACCTGTTAATTGTGAGGAACGGAAAGAATTGGGGCATTGAATTCAAATATCAGGATGCTCCGACCAAAACAAGGTCAATGCATTCGTGTATTGAAGATCTGGATCTGGAACATCTGTTTGTTGTTTACCCTGGAGAAAAACAGTATCAGGTAGATGAAAGGATCACGGTTTTACCATTAATGCAATATGGATTTCTGAAAAACCAACTGTTTGTCTAG
>CAYUNU010000035.1:0-15965 GCA_964446195.1 uncultured Porphyromonadaceae bacterium
CAGGTTAAAAAAATTATAGCCAAAGAATACAATGGACCTGCATATCATGTCAAAGGTGCAAAAGCAACAGCAGAACCACTGCACGGCTTGATGTGGGGGTATGAGTACGAACTATTAAAATTCCCCTTATGATATCATTGAATCAAGTAAGCGTGCGTTTTGGCAACGAGGTACTGCTCAATGATATAAGCTTCATTGTCAATTCCAAGGAAAGAGTAGGACTGGCCGGCAAAAATGGGGCTGGGAAAACAACTATTCTGCGTCTTTTTATGGGTCTCATGCCTCCTAGTGAAGGTGATGTTGTTGTTCCAAAAGATATTAAACTAGGTCACCTTCCTCAACACATGGAATTTTCTGATACAAGGAATGTTCTGGAGGAGACGGAATCGGCATTTGAGGAAGTAATTCAGGTTGAAAAAGACATTAAAAATATTACCTCTGAAATAGCCAACCGAACTGACTACGAGTCGGATGAGTATAACACTCTTCTTCACGAGTTGACAGACAAGAATGATAGGTTTACTATTCTTGGCGGGCAGAACAGGAATGTCGACATAGAGAAGACACTCATGGGATTGGGCTTTTTGCGGTCTGATTTCACCAGACCAACAGCTGAGTTTTCCGGAGGTTGGAGAATGAGAATTGAGCTTGCAAAGATCTTGTTGAGCAAGCCAGACGCACTTCTGCTTGATGAACCAACCAATCATCTGGATATTGAATCAATACAATGGTTAGAGGATTACATGAAAGATTTCCAGGGAGCGGTCCTGCTAATCTCTCACGATTTAGCCTTCCTCGACAGGGTTACTCAGCGAACGGTTGAAATTACTCTGGGCAAATTATCCGATTACAAAGTCCCATATTCACAATTCCTTATCCTTCGAGCCGAAAGGAGGGAACAGCAACTGGCAGCTTACCAGAACCAACAAAAAATGATTGCTGATACAGAGAAATTCATTGAAAGGTTCAGGTATAAAAACACTAAATCTGTTCAGGTGCAGTCGAGGATAAAAATGCTCGACAAGCTGGATCGCATTGAGATAGATGAGATTGATGGATCAAAAATCCATATAAAATTTCCACCTGCACCAAGGTCAGGGACTATCGTTGTGGAGGCCGAAGATCTAAGCAAATCTTACGGCTCGCTGAAAGTACTAGATAAGATAAACCTGATATTAGAAAGAGGAGAGAAGATTGCTTTCATTGGTCGAAATGGGGAAGGAAAAACTACTCTCTCACGCATAATTATGCAGGAGCTGGAATTCAATGGTATCTGCAAGATAGGTCATAACGTAAAGATTGGTTATTATGCCCAGAATCAAGCCGACCTTCTGGATCCTGAAAAAACTGTCCTGGAAACGATTGACCACATCGCAATCGGCGATATCAGGACAAAAATAAGAGATATTCTCGGAGCCTTTCTATTCAGCGGGGAGGACGTTGACAAGAAAGTCTCTGTCCTTTCAGGAGGCGAAAAATCCAGGTTAGCCCTGGCATGTATGCTATTACAACCTTATAACCTTCTATTATTGGATGAGCCCACCAACCACCTGGATATCAGATCTAAACAAGTTCTTAAGGATGCCTTGCGAAATTATGACGGGACTCTGATTATTGTATCACACGACAGAGATTTTCTCGATGGACTGGTCGACAAAATATTTGAATTTCGAAATAAAAAAATCAAGGAGTATACAGGAGATATATTTGAATTCCTTAAAAAGAGAAGACTGGATAAACTTCAGGATATTGAGAGAAAGAACCTAATCCAGCAAAACAAAAAGAAAGACGAAAAACCAACTGACAACAAGCTACAGTACGCAGAAAAGAAGGAATTAGAGAAAAAAATCAGGAAAATTAAAACAAGAATTAAAAAATCCGAAGAGATTATCAGTGATCTTGAAACCCGAATAGAGAAATTGGTTGAGGTATTGGCAAATCCGGATACCATAACAGGTGATGATGATCCCTTCGGCGAATATGGCAGACTTAAAGATCTCCTCGAAAAAGAGATGCATGAATGGGAGCAGGCAAATGAGGAACTGGATAATGCTGGAAATATGTAGATTGGGCGATTGGGGAAATTTAGATTAGGGAAATAACAAGCCGGAAAACCGGGTAATTTTAGCAACTAAATAACTAGAGAAATGCAATTTTTTGATTCATTAGGCTGGATAGGAAACATAATACTAAGCATTGGAGTTATCCCGCAGGTATACAAGACATTCCGATCACATGATGTATCAAGTTTCAGTTGGTCCTTCCTCCTGATGTGGTGTGGTGGAGTATTTTTAACCTTCATCTACATTGCTGCAGACAATATTAACAAGGGTGAATTTCAATGGCCTCTATGGCTAAATTATATTGTTAATATACTGGGAACAACTTATCTGGTATATGCAAAAATAAGGTATTCAGGAATTGACAAACAGGACTAAACTTGCTGGTACCTCTGCTTAACTGCCTCAAAAATTAAAACAGCACTTGCGGCAGATACGTTTAGTGACTCAATCTTACCGTTTTGAGGAATCTTCACCAATTCATCGCAATACTTCAATATCTCAATTGAAATACCAGTGTCTTCCGATCCCATTACGATGGCCATAGGACCCGACAAATCTGCTTCATGATATAGCTTCTCTGCTTTCTCTGATGCCCCAACGATTCTTAAACCTGAACGTTGAAGATCTTTGGCAGTAACACCAAGATTTCTCACTCTGCAAACAGGGATATTAAGAAGTGCACCAGCAGACGTTTTAACAGCATCCGCATTTATTTGAGCTCCTCCTTTTTCCGGGATGATGAGAGCATGAACACCAGCCACCTCCGCTGATCTGGCAATAGCACCAAAATTACGCACATCCGTGATACCATCCAGCATCATCACTAAGGGGCTTTGCCCAGCCTCAAATGCACGCTGGACAACCTCATCTATAGGACTATAGGAAATAAGGGAAACAAAACCTACCACACCCTGATGATTTTTACGTGTCAGCCTGTTAAGCTTTTCCAGCGGCACTATCTGATATGGAATCCCTCCCTCTCTCACCAATCCCATTAATTCGTGATAAAGCTCACCGGCAAGACCTTTTTTAATTAGGATCTTATCCATTTCCTTGCCCGAGCGTATGGCTTCAATTAAAGGGTGAAACCCAAATAAAAAATCTTGTTTTTCTATCATAAACTAAATATTCGGCCATTACGCCATGTTTGTACGGCAGCATTCCACACTTCGCGATGGTTCTCTGTCCGCAATAATACAAAATCATAAACTTTAATTGGATCAGATTCCAGAGAGAATTCAAATCTATAATTACGGCGGCTATCCTGACTTTGATAATGCCATTCTTCTCTGGTTTCGGTCTTCTTAACCATAGCAGGTGGCCCCATTAGCATATAAATCATCCCTCTATCGGTTTTCCAGCCCTCCCTGTCGGAAGAATAATATAGGTTAGCAAAAAGGACCCTATTATAAAAGACTTTTATTAATTCACGAGCATTATCATAATTCTTGCCTGTCTTAACCCAAAAACGATCAATAGCCGCCTTAAGGTCTTCTTGCCTCACGATATCCTGATACTCCTCCCCGGTGGTAATATACTGCAAAGGGGGAGCCATATCCTCAGCCGAGTTAATATATGGGAAATGATCGCCCATATTAGTCAAATACAAAGCATTTAGCTTGTCGTTTGGCAGAAAGAACTGATAAATTCCTTTCTTCTCAAGTTGAAAAAGAGTCTGCTGATCATAATTAACTTCCCAAACAGAATCAGGAGAAATAATTCGTGATCCAATGTCATTGGTAACAAAAGGGGGAGGAGGTAACACCTTTACAGGTTTGTAATACGAGACCTGCATGCGACCACTTAGATTTTTATTTGAGATAATCCTGAACTTTTCATCAGGATAATAGAATCTTTCAATACCGACCTCATTACCAGGGTAGGAAAGAACCAGATAATTTTGCTGTGATTGCTCGCTATAACGATCTACAAACAAGAAATCTGTTTTGCTCTTTTCTCTTTGAATATCCGTAAGTGATAATTCAAGAAAATAGCTCTTGCCCTCATCAACCAGAATTTTCATATTGCCAAAAAACACATCTCTATCTTTCTCCCTGTTAATTGTAAATTCTCTTGTTCCTGAGGACTCCATTTTCTGTTCCGCATATGAGCTGTAAAGTTTATAATCTATCCTGATTTTGGCTCTGTTTTCATTCTCAGGATTAGCTTGATTGAATAATAGCTCCTTGCAAAAAACACGAAAAAACAAAGTGCTTTCGCCTTTATCACTATGATAAATAGTATAATCGGGGTGAAGAGTTGTTTTGCCTGGATTATACAAGGGTATAGGCCTGGTTTCCAAGGCAGGAGGCCCCAGAATACCGCAAGAACTTAACAAAAAAATAAACAATAAGGCAAAAAAAGAAGAGATCCTCTTCATGCCAACATACCTAAATTTAACATACTTATATACAGCTATTTGCGCCATCTATTTCCAGGATTTGAACGGCTTACTTGCCAGATATGAATTTCTGTATTTGGGATCCAAACTCACATCTTCTCCTAACCAGGCTGGATTATCAAATTTCTCGTCCTCTGTTTCCAGCTCTATTTCGGCAATAATCAAACCTTCATTATCACCATAAAATTCATCAATCTCCCATAGATTATCCTGATATTTCACTTCATATCTTCTCTTCAAAACCACAGACGACACAGCCATCTTAAGCAATTCAGTGGCTTCCAGAATTGGAATTTTATATTCATACTCCGGACGTCCTAATCCTTCAGTTTTGCCCTTAATAGTAAGCCAGGCTCTAGAATCCCTTGTCCTAACTCTTACTGTTGGCTCAGGATAAACCGAAAGATAGGCTTGCTGAATAAAACTCGAATCAGCTTCTGTCAAGCCCTCCTTCCATGAATCATCCTTAACCAGGAATTTCCTTTCAATTTCGTAATTCATTTGTCTGAAATTTAATTTATTTCATATCCCATCATACATGCAGGCGGCTAAAATCCTGACCAGTTGGATTCTGGAAGACTCTCAAGTCAAACTCAGGCAATATAGCCAGAATATGATCAAAGATATCAGCCTGAATGCTTTCATAATCAGCCCAAGCCTGATCAGTACTAAAAACATAAATCTCTATCGGTATTCCCTTCTCGGTAGGCTGAAGCTGCCTAACAAGGAAGGTCATATCATTATGAATCTTTGGGTGGTTTTGTAAGTAGGCTTCCAGATATTTTCTGAAAGTACCCAGATTTGTCATACGACGTCCATTAACGGGCTGAGATAAATCGACCTGCAGATTGTTGTTGTACTCTTCAATTTCAATTTGTTTTGTTTTTACATACTCGTTGATCATCTGAAGCTTTTCATACTTCTCAATCATGGCAGGAGTACAGAATTTTACGCTGGCCATATCGATATTAATGGATCGCTTAATCCTCCTCCCTCCTGAATCCTCCATCCCTTTCCAGTTGTCAAACGACTCAGAAATAAAGGCATAGGTAGGTATCGACGCATAAGTTTTGTCCCAGTTCTGAACCTTAACATTGGTGACAGTAATGTCTATTACCGTTCCATCTGCTTTTCTGGAAGGCATACTAATCCAATCACCAATTGACATCATGTTATTGGCACTTATTTGAACTGATGCTACTATACCCAGGATAGTATCCTTGAATACCAATATAAGAACCGCAGCAAAAGCTCCCAGGCCAGCAAAGAACCCTTTGAGTTGAAAATCGAAGAGCACACTGAGAACCCATATTACAGCAATTATTATCAGTAGTCCTTGAGCCACTTGGATATATCCTTTTATTGGAATCTGACTAGCGACTTCTCTCTTATTATAAATTTCATTGACCGCATTTAAGAACCTGATAACGACAGTCACTCCAACTAGTATCATGTAAATATTGGTGAGATTCTGCAGAAAACCAACGGTATCAGGAAAACTAATCAAGATTGATGGGAGCATGTAATAGATAACCAAAGCCGGAGCTATATGAGCCAATTGATTGAATACCCCTTTCTCCTGAATTATATCATCATAATCATTTTTAGTTCTTTTTACTATGCGTTTAATAATTGTTACTATCACCCGTTTGGTAAGGAGATCAACAATAAATGCAACTATTCCGATGATGATTATACCTCCAATGAGGTGGACCCATGTTGACATATTTTCGGCCAAACCCCAATCCAATAGGAGATCTTTAACCTTTTGACTTAATTCCTGCATTACACCCAATTCTTGTATTTCACTATATTCTTGCATTTTAAAGACGATTTATTCTTGAAATTAAAATATATTATTTTTAACATAAGGTACGAATAAGGACTTGATAATTCATTAATGCTCTTATTCGGATATAACAAAAATACAATGTAATTTTACTCTCCTGTATAATCAGGCACAAAAACATCAATTTAACCTCAACAAAATGAACAAAATTATAATAATACTGCTTTTCCTGCCGGTAATGGTTCTCGGCCAGGTAAATTATACCGACTATTTCACCCAGGGCACTCTAAGATTTGACTATAATCGATGTGGTACCTTTGATACTGAAGAAGTGTTCTTCGAGCAAATGATAGAAGAAGGAAAATGGTCGGGGCCAAAAAACAGTCTGATTGATCCTTTCCAATGGGGAGAATATAAAGTTGAAGTTAGGGATGCCAAAACAAACAAGCTCCTCTATTCTCGGGGTTATGCTGGTCTTTTTAGTGAATGGCAAACAACAGCAGAAGCAAAAGAGATAAAGCGATGTTACTATGAAACCGTTCTGATCCCTTTTCCAAAAAACAAAGTTCTTATCGAATTATACAGTCGGGATAGAACAACTAAAATGAACAAGGTATTTGAATACCCCATCGACCCAGATGACTATTTCATCAAAGAAGGCCAGGGCCCTGATTACAAATCATATATGGTTCATGACTCCGGTGACCCGGCAAAAAAAGTTGATGTTGTTTTTCTGCCTGATGGATTCACTAAAGATGAGATGGGTAAATTCAGACAGGCAGCAACTGCCTTTTCGGATGCTCTTTTTGAAACCGATCCCTTTGATGCTCACGAAGATGATTTCAACATCTGGGTGGTTGAAGCTCCAAGCAAAGAATCAGGTACTGATATTCCCGGTAAAAACATCTGGGCCGAAACCATTCTTAACACCAGCTTCTACACATTTGATTCGGAGAGATACCTAATGACCAGTGACATAAAGTCTGTTAGGGACGTAGCTGCTAATGCCCCTTATGACCTTATCATTATTCTCGTGAATACTGAAAAATATGGTGGTGGTGGAGTCTATAATTACTATGGAACCTTTTCAGCATTCAACCCAAAATCGATTGGAGTTTGGCTGCATGAGTTTGGCCACAATTTCACCTGGCTAGCTGATGAGTATTATTCCAGTGATGTATCATACGGTGATTATGTCGATATAAAATATGAACCTGTGCAGCCCAATGTCACTACCCTGGTGAACTTCAATAAGAAATGGAAGAAAATGATCAAACCTGGCACACCAGTCCCAACACCTCGCACTCCTGAGTATAATGGAGTACTAGGCGCCTTCGAGGGTGGCTTATATTCGAGTAAAGGGATCTACAGCCCAATGCAAAAATGCAAAATGAACTGGCTCGATGATCCTTTCTGCCCCGTATGTCGGCAGACTATTTTGGATATGATATTGTATTATACGAAATAAGCTCAATAAGGCTTATGGCTTAAGACTTGAGGCTTAAGTGTAAGGATAAGGAATATATTTATTGTGTTTTTTTTAGGGGTGTGATTTGTTTGGGTCTGTTTTTATTGCGATTGTTGTTAGGATTTTAATTATTGACTCAGCTTCTATTGCAAGTTGTTCTATTGCTTCCTGATGCAGTTTTTCATATAGAACCAGGAGCCAATATTCGGCCTCTCGAGCTTCTTTTAAAGCAATTCTTAACTTATTATGAAAATCTTTCCTGGATGAAGCAGATTGGGCTTCTGAATAATTGGCACCGACAGAGCTCGTAGCTCTATTTAATTGTTTTACAGCAGATTCCAGCTGCGGCTTTTCATAAAAATCATCAGTCTGCTCACTAACATCAACCGAAAATTTCACTAATCTAATTTGTAAATCGTTCATACTTTTTTATTAGTATATACGATAAAACACCAGCAAAATGGAAAAAAACAAACAACTTTTTTTCCAAATAAATAAAAACTTATTCCTTATCCTTAAACTTATACTTATACTTATACTTATACTTATACTTAAGCCATAAGCCTTAAGCCTTAAGCCTTACTTAGATAAACTTCTCCCTCCTCTGCAGGCTCAACAAACCGCCTAAAATGGTAATAATAATACCCACCATCAGGATAACATGATTATCATGAATAACCGACATCCAGGCGGCTTCACTGATATCTTGTGGCATGTTAAAAGGATTAAGAAAGATATTCCACTTGCTATTTTGGATTGCATCTGCAATTGAGGTGAATATGACTCCGATAATTACCATTACCACAGCTGTTCCTATGCCATTCCTAATAACTGTTGAAAGCAGAAAAGCCAATGATCCCAAAAAGAAAATAGGTAAAATAAGATTATAAGCCATGGTAAATACATCGAACTTCACAATAGCCCAGGAGCTGAATCCTGATAGCAGGACTAAAACTCCAAAAACGAGCATGAAGATCAATATAAGACGCACCAGCCATACCTTATAGCGGTAATCAGGAATCCCAAAAAGTATCTCTAATATCCGGGTATCCTCATCATTTTGTATCCCAAAGGCTGTAGGATAAAAAATCAAAAGCAAACCCGGAAATAGAAGGATACTAAATATAGTACCAGAGGTAATCATGCTGCCATTGAAAAGGGTAATTAGAGTTACCATTATAAAGAATCCCAGGGCCGCAACAAGAAACCAGATAAATTTATTTGCAAAAATTATCTTAAGGTTATAGCGAATCATCCTCAGAATCCAATCAGCTGTTATCTTTAACTTGCTTGTCGCCATTAGTTCTGTCTATTTATATTTTTACCAAGCATCCATAGATATGAATCCTCCAATAGCGGTCGTACAGGAATAGCATCATCCTTTGGCTTGTTTTCTGCCAACAATCGCACTCTAATCTTCTGACCATCACGCATGTGATGTACCACTTTATATTTAGCAGATATATCATCAAATTCAGAAATACCAACTTCAACCTGCCATACATGACCCTCTGCAATATTTGCCATTTCTTGGGGCACTCCAAAATATTTCAGCTCGCCCTTGTTTAGCACAGCTACCTGATTACAAGAGCTAGATATATCCTCTATAATGTGAGTAGAGAATATCACAACTCGCTGCCGTGATAATTCAACCAAGAGGTTTCTGAAGCGTATCCTCTCTCTTGGATCCAAACCTGCAGTAGGCTCATCCACAACCAGAATACGGGGTAAGTGTAGTAGAATCTGAGCTATACCAATTCTCTGCTTCATCCCTCCTGAGAAACTCCCGATTCTATGGTTCTTATGATCAAACATATGTACCGACTTAAGCACATAGTCAACTCTTTCACTACGGATAACAGGATCTTTAACCCCTTTCAGCATACCCTGATAATGCAAATATTCACCTGCAGTCATGTTTTCATACATCCCAAATTCTTGGGGTAAATAGCCTATCAAACCCTGTAATTCTTCTCTCTTCTCCTGGGTATCAACACCATTGATCCATATTTTTCCATGACTTTGTTCAAGAATTCCACAGATAATCCTCATCATCGTAGTCTTACCGGCACCATTAGGACCAAGCAAGCCAATCATACCTTCATTAATCTCCAGGGATACACTTGCAAGTGCCTTGAAAGGTTTTCTCTGCTTTCCAATAACAGGAATTGAAAGAACCATTCTGTAAAACCCTCTTCGTAAAAGGCCAAATCTCCCGGAGATACGATTCACATTTATATGTTCTCTTTTCAATTTCTTTGAAGAAGCAAAAACGACTAAACCGAATAACCAGGCTAGTGCAACCAGTATCTCAAGAGCAATATTCTCCCAACGTAAATGGAATAACACCAATGAAAACAAAGGAAATCCCCAGAGTATAAGAATATAAATAAAATGCGATATCTTTTTACCCCTTTCAGTACGTGTACTCAAATACTTTCCAATAGGATTCCATATTCCAAGAATTATCAAGTATATTATCAGGTTAAGGACGAAAAGCCAAAAACCAGATTCCAGATAGAAATAAACGAAATAAGTTAGAAATCCCATCAAAGGAATTTGCCAAACCAGTTCAGAATAATCCTTTAATCTGGAATATTTCTTTTCCTTAACATTACGCTTTCTGATAGCTTTACCACCATTCAATTCCCTGGTAAAGCGATTTTCTCTGTCGTATATTTTTACCAGACTACGTATCTTGATCATTATAGGTTCATCGTCTGATAAAACCTTTGAAGTAGCTCTTTTAAGACTGTTTTGCAAGAACCATGTTACTGCAGGTACTCCTATAACAATTAGCATGGTTCCAACCAGTTTCCAGAGGAAGGTCTCAACTGTGTAATAAACATATATACCCAATAAAACAGCTACAATAATCATAACAATCTTCAGCACCCACTTCAAACTACCAATCCAATGGAGGCTGTTCTCAAGACTCGAATACAGGGTAGGGATAAAAATCAGAGTTAGAATTGTACTGACTGATAAGCCTCCAATAACGGTAATTGCAAATGGGGCTCCAACAAGGCTAACATATTCAGCATTACCCATTGCCAACGGAAGCATTGCAACAATTGTGGTTATAGCAGTTATCAATATAGGTCGAACCCTGGCAATTCCAGCATAAATAAGCGCTCTGGATCTTCTGTATCCACTCTTTCTTAATATATTAGTGTAATCGATCAGAATGATTCCATTATTTACAACTATCCCCAGTAAGATTATGAAACCAGTTAGAGTGTTGGCATTTAAAAGAGAATTTTTTGTGAATATGAGTGCCAAGAAAGCCCCAATACCAGCCAGTGGGATAGTAAATAATAATACAAAGGGAATCCAAAAGGACTCAAAAACAGCAGCCAGAATCATGTAAATTAGTATAAAAGCAGCAGCTATGAGGAAATAGAAATCTTTGAACTGATTCTCTTCATGCACCACTTCAACAGCTACTCCAGCAGGAATACTCATGCCGGCAATCAATTCATCAACCTCCAAACGCGCAGCATCCAATAAAGCCTTGGCATTATTAACCTCACTATCAAACTGATAAGTAATATCAATTTCTTTCTCCTGATTTACCCTGTCAATCGACGACATCCCGCTGGTAAAGAAAACCTGGCTCAAATCCTGCAATTCATAAGTTGCCCCTTCGGTGGATTGGATATCCAGCTTTTTGAGCTCCTCCATACTTCTTTCCTCATCCTCCTCGGGTACATCCATCTTAATAATTATGTCGTATTCTTCTGTTCCTTCCTTGAATACAGCACCAGAATTAATTTCTGAAGGGAATGAGCTTAATTCTGAACTGACATTATTAAGTGGGACTCCCCTCTCACTTAACTGACCTTTATCAAATGCCATATGAACTTCGGGCCGAGTTGAAGCAACACTCAAATTAACTGATGAAATACTAGTAAGTTCTTCAAGGTAATACTGCATATCTTCAGCAACATTCCTCATCAATTCAAAATCCTGCCCTTTGATAAGCACTTTTTCGCTCTGGGTACCAATACCCATATAACTTTCAAAACCACCGCCGCCTCCGCGACCACCTGGCCCGCTACCACTGCCACCTCCTCCAAAACCTGAGCTGGAAGAAAATGTTTGAAAATCAATCTCTGCTGTATGTATATCTTCAAGCCGCCTGTTTATATCTGATTTAATCTCAGGTAAAGCTCTACCATTTATATCCTGATAATCCTCCAGTAAGTGGATTGTTATTGTAGCATCCTCTTCCCTTACTGCAGCGACAATATCTTCCTTCTCCTCAATACCGCTAAGCCTTTCCTCAATACTCCTAACCGTTATATCAGTAGTTTCCAGAGTTGAACCACCCGGCATTGTAACATCAAGTCTTATCTCACTAGTCTCAGCTTCCTGCAAAGTGTTGGTTGATATCGCCAAAGCGATAAAGATGGTAACAAAAAACAAGAGTAAGGCTCCCATAATTGTCCACGCCGGATTACGCATGCTGGTCTTTAATAACAGCACATAATTCTGTATCAGCTTATTATGAATAGATATTTTCTCAAAAATAACCGGACTCTTCCCTGGCTTCCCTTTCATAAATAAATGAGTAACCATAGGAATAAAGAATAAAGCTACCAGTAGAGATACCAAGAGGGTGGAAATAATTGAAATACCAATATTATCCCCCAATATCTTTATATATACTTCTTCTGAAAACAAGAATGGTAAGAAAACTGTAATGGTGGTTAGGGTAGCTGCTACTATAGAGCGCCACACTTCTTTGGTTCCCTGAACAACCGCTTTAGTTATATTCTCTCCTCCTGAAGCCCTCCGGTAAATATTTTCAAGCACCACAACACTATTATCCAATAGCATACCAATAGCCAGAGCCATTCCAACAAGCGTAAGACTGTTTATCGTAATTCCCCTTGCATAGAAAAAATTAAAGGCTGTGAATACCGATATTGGAATCGCAAGACCAATAGCAAATACGAGCCTTACGTTTCTAAGAAAGATCCATAGGACGAATATTGCCAGTAAACCGCCAATCATGGCAAGATTAATAATCTGATTAATATTCTCCTCCATCAATTCAGCAGTATCCTCCTGAATAACTAGTTCAATATTAAAAGCAACAAGATCTTTATTAAGCTGTTCAACCTCAGCATTAACACTGTGAGACAGATCGATCATATTCATCTGTGAGTCGCCCATTAGTGTGAGGGTAACTGCCTCCAGTCCATTGATTCTTGAATAAGACGTTTGTTCCTTTACTCCAAAATAAACATCCGCAATATCTCTAATAAGAATTGGTCCATTTCGTGAAACGACAAGACTTTCAATATCTTCCAGTTTAAAATATTCCGCTGATACATTGACGAAAAGCTTTTTGCCACCATCATAAACCTGGCCGACAAAAGTTTTTTCCTTTTCATTTTGAGTCAGCGCATTTCTCACCTGCGAAGCAGTAAGGCCATATGCCTCAAGAGCATCTTCATCAAGAGTCAGCTCAAGTGATTTTTCCTGACCGCCAAACACCTCAACTCCTGCAACCCCATCAATATTCTGGAGCTTTGGAACTATCTCCTTATCTGTAAGGTTCCTTACCCTGTTTACCCCTCCTTCGCCCATCACCTGAATACTCATAACTGTATTTGAACCCAGTTCAAGATCCACTCGTTGAATAGACATATTGAATCCCTCAGGCAAGTCGTTCCGGATTTGCTGAATGCGATCCTGAAGCTTAAGCTCTGCATATTTCAGATCTACATCCTTTTCATAAGAGATATAAACCATCCCCCTTCTCTGTTGCGCCTGAGAAGAAATTTCCTCAACATCCTCAAGTGTTCCTACAGCTCCCTCAATCGGGATAATGGCTTTCCTTTCCATATAACCCGGATCAACCTCCATCGGAGATGAAACCTGCACAATGAGCATTGGAGCAGTAGCATTAGGAAATAACTCCAAAGGAAGATATTGGTAGGAAATATAACCCAACATTGTCAGACTCAAAAAAAACATCCCAATAAGGGTCTTCCTATTTATTACCACATTCATATCTTCTGTCTATTCGGTTGGTTGAGCCGGTTTGATCCAACTAATAAATTGATCAAAAACTGCATATACACATGGAATTACGATGAGGGTTAAAACGGTTGATGTTACCAGTCCACCTATCACTGCCAAAGCCATTGGAGCTCTGAGAGCAGCACTTTCGCCAAAGCCAAAAGTTAAAGGCAACAATGCCAGTATAGTAGTTAAGCTTGTCATTAAGATTGGCCTGATCCTGTGTTGCCCTGCTTGTAAAATGGCATCCATACGCTTAACTCCTGATTTCTTCAGCTGGTTGATAAAATCTACCAGAATAATTGAGTCATTCACTGCAATACCAATAAGCATAATCACCCCTATTATCGCCATGATATTCAAGGTTTTTCCCAAAATAAAAAACAATACTATTGTTCCTACCAAAGCGAGCGGCACTGTGAGTATTATTGTGAATGGGTGTAATAAAGATTCGAATTGAGATGCAAGAACCATATATACCAAGACTAAGGATAGGATAAGTGCAAAGCGAAGATTGTCCATAGACTCCCTTCTTTTCTGCTCCTCACCAGCCTGACGAATTGTATATCTTGGAGGTAGGCTAATATCTGCTAACTGTTTATCCAGCTCACTAATAATATGATCAAAAGCTTTCCCTTTGTGAAACTGTGCATAAACCTGACCAACTCTATTTTGATCTGACCGTAGGATTTGCTTAGGAGCATCAACAATACGGATGCTGGCCACATCAGACAGTCTTAACTCCGTAGTACCAGCTTTCAAAACAGTATTACTCAATTCACTAGCCTGCATCTCCGGTAACTTTATCCTTATTGTTTTCAGCTCTCCTTCGTGCTCAAAATCACCAGCATCAGCTCCTTCCAGTATATTCTGGACCTGACTAATAATTTGATCAACACTTAGATTATAAATACCTGCACGATAACGGTCAATTATAACCTCTACTTCAGGTGCTCCATCTTCAAAACTGGTTTCGACATTATAAAGATCCGGAGAATTCCGCATGATCTCCTCTACCTGAGCGGTAATCCTTTCTATATGTTCAAATTCCTCTCCAACTACCTCAACAATAATGGGAGCTTCATCTGTCCCCAGAGTTGTTTGCAATGCTGTTTCATCCTGGATAAACAATACCTCCATGTCAGGCATATTAGCAACCATAACACCCAAGGCATCCATTATCTTACTTGTTGAGACCTTTCCTTCTTTAACAAGTAAAACCTTGATGTTTGCCGTATTTTCATTTTCAAAAATAGAACCCGCATCACTACTGGAAGAAGATGGGCCAATACGAGTATATAATGTTTGTAAATCTTCACCAATAGCCTCTCTCATCATTGCTTCCAGTGTAAGAACAGCCTTTTCAGTTCTCTCAATGGTTGTTCCTTCCTCAAGTTTGATTTCCATTGAAAACTCACGACCCTCAGTCCGAGGCATAAACTCACTTCCAACTTTTGGAACAAGATATAAGCCAAAGGCAACAAGCAGGCCAGCAAGTAAAATAACCAGATATTTAACTTTTAAAATACGAGCTAGTAGTTTTGCATACCACCCAAATCTTACTGAGCTATCCTGATTTTTTTTCTTGCTTGGTTTAATGAACCTGGAAAACAACATTGGAATAACCAATAGGGCCACAAATAGTGAACTTAACAATGAGAATGCAACAGTCCAAGCCTGATCCTTAAACAACTCACTGGCTGCCCCATGCAAATATACAATTGGCAGGAAAACAACAATAGTAGTGAGAGTAGAAGCCGTTATTGCTCCACCTACTTCGGCAGTTCCAGTAACAGCAGCTTCCTTAACAGACATGCCATTCTGCATATTCCTGAAAATATTCTCCATTACCACAATGGCATTATCCACCAGCATACCTGCACCCAAAGCCAAACCGCCTAATGTCATCACATTAAGCGTCAATCCATTGAAATACATCAAATTAAAGGTTGCAATAATCGAGATTGGAATCGCAATACTCGCGATCAAAGTAGTCCCAATCCTTCGTAAAAAGAGGAATAGAATAAATATTGCGAAGAAAATACCCAGCAGGAGGGTGTTTTTTACTTCCCCAATAGATCCCGATATGTAAGCACCCTGATCCTGGATAACCATAAAATTATAACCAGGCAATGCTTTACTAATACTCTCCAAGGCCAAGGTCAGGTCATCAACCGCTTTTACAGTATTAAATTTAGGTTCCTTATAAAT
>CAYUNU010000036.1:0-15871 GCA_964446195.1 uncultured Porphyromonadaceae bacterium
AAACACTTTTTTTAGGTTTTTTACTTTCAGCTTCCTTCTTTTCCTTTTCTCCTGATTCTTTTTCAAGCTTAACAGAATCAACTTTTTCATTCTTAGTATCCTCAGGTTCTAATTGGTAGGCAAAAACTCCCGGACCTTCCTCAGGTACTTTAAATGATTTCAATTTTGGCCAGGTTTTGAGCTCATTCATATTAAACAGAGCCAGTGTATCCTTGGGCATCTTATCCGACTTTAGTTTTTTAAGTTTGGCAGCTCTCACTGTATCAGACTGAGCCTTAATCCTAAACACTACAAAGTCCGACTTTGGAGAAAATTTTGAGGAGCTACCTCTGGCAAAAGATCTAATACCCCCTTCCTTAAGATTTTTTATAAACAGATTTCCATCTCCCTTTGAGGGGTCGATAGTATATGACATATACTCTCCATTTTCAGAGATCATCGGTGACCCAATTTTTTTCCATACATCGTACACAGAAAAATCCAAAGGGGGTTTAGATGTTTGAGAAAATAGCTGTAGGGAAACAAAAAATAAACTTAACACAAATAGAATTCGGTTTTTCATAATCAAATATGTTTTGTCAGAATAAGCAAATAAAAATACTGGTCAATGGTTTTAATCTTTCGGAAACCAATGTATGAGAAAGTTTCACAAAATTGAAATAATTGATAGTTAAAAAAAGCTAAAATGGTATCATTTCCTGTGAGTACACCCAAATGATACCTTGGCTTAGCTAGTCAGATTATTTAATTAACTTTGCACTTCATAAAAAACAAATGTGATTTATGTCGCAAAAACCTTCTATACCCAAGGGTACCAGGGACTTTGATCCAAAGCAAATGCTTCGCAGGACCTATATTTTTGATAAGATAAAATCGGTTTTCATAAAATATGGCTTTCAACCAATTGAGACTCCGGCAATGGAGACTCTTAACACTCTTATGGGTAAATATGGGGAAGAGGGCGATCGGCTAATTTTCAAAATTCTAAATAGCGGACATTACGCATCTAAGATACCAAAAGATACCCTGGCTATTTTATCTGAAACAGAAGCAGAAGAGCTGGATCCTTCTATTTCTAATGGATTAACAACCAAAATTTCCGAGAAAGCCTTACGGTATGATCTAACCGTACCGTTTGCCAGATATGTAGTTCAGCACAGGAATGATATATCTTTCCCATTCAAACGCTACCAACTACAGCCGGTATGGCGAGCCGACAGACCCCAAAAAGGAAGGTACAGGGAGTTTTATCAATGTGATGTCGACGTGATAGGCTCAGATTCTTTATTAAATGAACTGGAATTAATTCAGATAATTGATAATGTTTTTAAAAGTCTCAAAACGAAAGTGCTGATTAAAATTAACAACAGAAAAATCCTAACAGGGATTTCTGAAATAATTGGTCATCCAGATAAGATTATTGATATAACAACAGCCATTGATAAGATTGAAAAAATTGGGATTGAGAAAGTTAACGAGGAATTAATGCATAAGGGACTTCCTGGGGAAGCAGTTGCAAAACTTCAACCCATTTTAAGCCTGGCCGGAGATCATGGCAGCCAGCTTTCAAAGCTTGAAGAAGTGCTATCAGAGTCTGAGGCTGGGATGAAAGGTATTTCAGAGATCAGGATAATTTTTGATCTTCTGGATGAATTAGAATTAGAGACCTCGGTCGAGCTAGATCTCACATTAGCCAGAGGACTAAATTATTACACTGGAGCAATTATTGAGGTTAAATCTTTAGAAGTATCGATTGGCTCTATCTGTGGTGGAGGAAGGTATGATGACCTAACAGGTATTTTTGGACTCTCAGACGTTTCGGGGGTAGGTGTTTCTTTCGGGGCAGATCGTATTTATGATGTACTGGAGCAAAGTAATGGCTTCCCGGAGCACACCTTAACAACTACCCAGGTTATGGTTATGAATTTTGGGGACGATGAAATTAAAAGAACGCTGAAGTTTGCTGATGAGCTAAGATCATCGGGTATATCAACTGAGATTTATCCTGATTCTGCCAAAATGAAGAAGCAGATGAGTTATGCTAATTCCAGAAACATTCCTATTGTTATTATTGCAGGCAAGAATGAGCTCGACACCAATCAGGTGCAGATAAAGAATATGAAAACAGGTCATCAAAGCACTTGCTCTATCCAAAACATAATCAATGAAGTAAAACAACAGATAGTCAAATAACTATTTGCGGAGCGATTAAAGTTTCCTACCTTTGGTCTCAAACACTCCACAAATGAGTTGGTTACTAAACTATCTTATCCAGATCAACCGTACAGGCCTCTTCAAGGTACAGAATAGCTGATTCAATTTTCATCACTTTTTTGTACAACTTATAATTCTTAAATCAATGAATACATTAGTTATATCTGGTGCTGGTCTGAGCATCGAAGATGTTGTAGGAGTAGCGCGTCATAATCAAAAAGTTAGTATCCACCCCGACTCACTTGAGCGCATGAACGTTTGCAGGCAAATGGTTGAAAGGAAGATCAATGCCGGGGAAATCATGTATGGAGTCAATACCGGTATTGGTGAATTTTCAGAGACCATATTAACTGATGATCAGGTTAAAGACTTTCAGAAATACCTGATCTACAATCATGCTGCTGGTATTGGTGACCCTGCTCCTGTTGAATATGTCAGAGGAGCTATGTTAGGCAGGATTAATGTCCATGCCCATGGTAATTCTGGTTGTCGTCCAATAATTACACAAACTCTGGTTGAAATGCTCAATAAGGGAGTTACTCCTTTTGTTTGCCAGAAAGGGTCTGTTGGCGCCAGTGGTGATCTGGCCCCAATGTCGCAGATAGCTTTGTTATTGCTAGGAGAAGGCAAGGCATTTTACAAGGGCGAGCTACTTGAAGGTGCAGATGCCATGCAACAAGCAGGCATAGAGATTCCTGGCTTAAAAGCAAGAGATGGCTTGGCCACAATAAATGGTTCAAATCTGCTGACAGCCATGAGTGCAATATGGCTATACGATGCTAACAATTTTCTAAAGCAGGCTGAAATAGCAGCCTCCATGTCACTTGAGGCTTTGAAAGCAAATATGAAGCCTTACACACCTCTTCTGCATGAGGTAAGGGGATTTTCAGGTGCAGTTCGAAGCGCTAATGCTATTGAGAAATGTGTTAGTGGCGGCGATTTGAAAGAAGGAAGAGTAAAATGCAAAGTTCAGGATGCCTATTCGATGAGATCATCACCCCAGGTTATCGGTGCGGCTCACGATGCTCTACGATGGGCACGATCTCAGGTGGAAATTGAGCTCAATGGTGTTGGCGACAACCCAATTTTCTTACCGGAATTGGACATCCAACTGTCTGGCGCAAACTTCCAGGGCTCACCAGTTTCTCTGCCTATGGATATGGCTGGCGCAGCTATAACAATGGTTTGTGTAATGTCGGAAAGAAGAATGAACCGCCTTAATAATCCTGCATTGAGTGTTGGCCTTCCAGCATTTCTTACCAGAGGAGCTGGAATGTTTTCAGGCTTGATGTTAAGTCAATATACTGCCGACATGATGATTGTGGAACAAAGAATTCTAAGCGCTCCAGCATCAATTCAGTCAATTCCTGCTGCTGCGGATCAGGAAGACTTTGTTTCTATGGGAATGAATACTGCAATTAAAAATTTCCAGATACTTGAAAATGCATATGGAATATTAGGAATAGAATTTATGGCTGCTGCACAGGCTCTAGACTTCAGAAAGGAAGAATACTCCTTTGGTTCAGGAGTAAATACAGCACATAGAATTATCAGGAAATATGTTGATTTTCTTGATATTGACCGGCCACTTTATCCTGACCATACCAAAATGCAGGAACTTGTAAAAAGTGCTGAAATACTTTTTTCCGTTGAATCAGAAATTGGGAGCCTCGAATAATATTATCTATCGGGATTATTACCACGGCCTCGTCGGCCATCACCATTCTCCCGTATACGATTTAGCATGTAATTCATGAACTCGTTTTCCGCCCTGTAAAGTTGCACTACTTTTTCTATTGGAATTAGCTTCTTTACCTTTTTATGGAACTCCATCTTCAATTGAGCAAGCTGGAGTTCCTGCTCAACCTTATTATCCACCATCTTTTCCATTTCCGCACTGCTCATTTCCTGATGGCCTCTCCCATGGCCATCTAACCTCTTTGATTTAATTAATTCGTCGCGTTTATTCTCATACTCATTATAAGCAGGCCAAAATTTCTGTGCCTCATCCACTGTTAGGTCAAGTTTTTCAGTAATAAAAGAAACCTTCTCTGCTTTATATTTTTCCAGATATTTTTCAAATCCTGGCCTGGTATTCTGTGCAACAAGAGTGCCTGAGACCATAATCATTATAAGTAGTAATTTAGCTATTCTATTCATCTCTAATGATTTTCTGTTTTCATCCATTCTTCAATAATATATAATTCATCAAACTCAGTAAATTCAAGCAAATTTAATTGCTCAGAAACGTCTGTGTTATCAGAAGATCCATCAACACTGATGCCCTCATCAGCAACATATGATGCAAGTACGCCAGCATTAAGTTCCTGACCAGCATAATTCACAAACCAATTAATTTCCTGGGCTAATTTTATATCCTGTTGTGGTTTAATGTACAAATTCTGAAAAAGCATTAAGCCTACAAACAGTGAGGCTGCGATGCTACTAATCCACATCAATCTGGATTTCAGATTAATCACCTTAACAGCCTTTCCAATTTCCTCTTCATTTATGGCATGCATAATCCTGGCTTTGGATTCCTCAAAATAACCTGGAGGTACCTTGAAAGGATTTTCATTCCCTTTACTCTTGTTTGTATAAAAAATTTCTTCGTTCATAATCATTCCATAATCAATTTCTTTGACGCAAATTATATCTAAAGGTTTAATCCTCACCTAATTCTTCTTTAATTTTCTTTACTGCATGGTGAAAAGATGCTTTTAGCGCGCCGACCGAAGTTTGAAGTATCTCAGATATTTGTTCATATTTCATATCTTCAGTATACTTCATCTGAAAAACCAATTTTTGCTTATCCGGCAATTTTTCAATAGCAAGCTGCAATTTCAGTTGAATCTCATCACCATCAAAATATTCATCAGCCTGGAGGCTTGCAGCTAAAGACATATCCGGATCTTCCACATTACGACCAGTCTTGTTTGCTTTTTGCTTTAGGAAGCTCAAGGCCTCATTAGTAGCAATTCTGTATATCCAGGTGAATAATTCCGAATCACCTCTAAAGGATGAGAGGCCCTTCCAAATTTTGATAAAAGTATTTTGAAGAACATCATTAGCATCTTCATGATGATGAACAATTTTCCTAATATGCCAATAAATTCTCTCCTGATACTTGTCCAATATCAAGCCAAAAGCCTTTTCCTCCCTACCTTTTTGTAGGAAAATTTTCAAGATCTGATGGTCTGATATTTCATCCATGCACGACTGTTGTATTCTTTAGATACCTGGCAAGAGTAAAAGTTTAATTCATTAAATCAGGAAAAACTCTTTTGACCTCACTAACAACATTTTCGGGAGTAAAACCAAATTTCTGATCCAAAACGCCAGCTGGAGCAGAGAATCCGAAGTGATCGAGGCCTATTACATATCCATTGGGCCCAACTAATTTACTCAAAGAAGATGGCAATCCGGCAGTTAACCCTAAAGCAGGAATTCCTGATGGAATTACAAACTCTCTGTAGTCTGCACTTTGTAGATTAAACAATCCTTCAGATGGTATAGATGATACCTGCACCTTGACATTGCTGCTCTCCATCAAATTGAGGGCTGCAGTATAAAGTGTTGAAACCTCAGATCCATTACCCAGGAGCACTAAATCAGGGTTAGTGGAATCCATAACCACATATCCTCCTTTTTCGGCAGACAAAGAATTCTCAAATCTATTTTTCCCACCTATCGCTGGCAAGTCGGGTATATTCTGGCGAGATAGTAGCAGAGCTGTAGGTGTTTTCTTATTCTCCAATGCCATTTTCCATGCAACTGTAGTTTCCGCAGAATCAGCAGGTCTTAGAACAAGTACGGATGGGTTCCCCGAATGGTTCTTCAACTCTTCCATCAACCTGATTTGGGCTTCATGCTCAATAGGCTGATGTGTTGGACCGTCCTCTCCCACCCTAAAAGCATCATGAGTCCATATATATTTTACAGGCAATTCCATAAGTGCAGCCAATCTAACAGCTGGCTTCATATAATCAGAAAACACGAAGAAGGTGCCACAGGCAGCAAAAACGCCACCATGAAGGACCATCCCGTTTGCTATTGAGGCCATAGTAAGTTCAGAAACACCAGCGTGTAGGAAAGCCCCGCTAAAGTCCTGATGAACAAATGGGGTGCTTTTATTTAAGAAAGCATCCGTTTTGTCGGAGTTTGCAAGATCAGCCGACATAACTATAATATTCTCAAGTTTCTCAGCCAGCATTGCCAGAACATTTCCGGAAGCAGCCCTTGAAGCAATACCTGGTTTGTGCTGGACTGCTTGATAATCTAATTCAGGAAGGGCACCACTAAGCCATAAATCAAGCTTTTCTGATAATTCGGGGTTAGCGGCTCTCCATTTCATTTCAATATTGTGCTTATCCTTAAACTGCTCAATTTTAGCAAGGCGAACCTCCTCGTAATAGTCCTTCACATCCTTAAAAAAAGAAATAGGCTTATCAGCATCACCACCAAGATTTTCTACCGTTTTTAAAAACGAGGCTCCAGCTTTTGAAATTGGCTGGCCATGTGTGGAACTTTGGTTTTCAAATGGTTCACCTTTATCATCTAAGCACCCTAATCCCATAATAGTTTTACCTATTATTAGTACTGGCTTATCATCAGTAGCAATAGCCTTTGATAAAGCCTCCCGGATCTGATCCTGATCATTCCCATTTATTGTCATTACTCTCCAACCCCAGGCTTTATATTTTGCCGCTGTGTCTTCTATAGTAACAGCATCAGTTTCCGTGGAAAGCTGTATGGAGTTAGAATCATAAAACATTATCAAATTACCCAAACCGAGATACCCTGCAATTCTTCCAGCACCTTGTGAAATTTCCTCTTGCACACCTCCATCCGAAATAAAGGTGAAGGTTTTATGAGCGGTCCAATCCCCAAATCTGGCGGCGATGAACCTCTCTGCAATAGCTGCTCCAACAGCCATTGTATGCCCCTGACCAAGCGGACCGCTAGTATTTTCCACCCCTCTATGAACATCCAGCTCAGGATGTCCGGGGGTAGCACTTTTCCACTGTCTGAATTCGGATAATTCATCAACGGAGTAATTACCACATAAACCTAAAACAGAGTATAACATTGGGGACATATGGCCAGGGTCAAGAAAAAATCTATCCCTGAATGGCCATTTGAGATCATCAGGATTATAATTAAGAAATTCGGAATATAAAATATTTACGAAATCAGCTCCACCCATGGCTCCCCCGGGATGACCTGATTTTGCTTTTTCCACCATAGCAGCTGATAAAATTCTGATATTATTTGCCGCCCTGTCAATAACTTTTTTGTTTGAATGCATAGTATTTAGCTTATTCAGATTCGAAGCGAAAATACAGTTTTATATGGGATTTTTAAATGGACTCGTTGGTGTAAATTCAAGAGGTTTTCAACTTGCTAATTTTTGTACCTTTGCAAGCGGAAAAAAAAGAATAATTATGGGACTTCAGTGCGGAATAATAGGAATAACAAATATCGGTAAAACAACAATCTTCAATTGTATATCCGACAATAAAGTAGAAACAAGCAATTTTGCATTCAGCACCAATAAGTCTAACATTGGTCAGATCAAGGTACCCGATCCACGGCTAAAGAAGATTGACTCCTTTATCAATTCGGCCAAAATAGTCCCAACCAGTCTTGAAATAGTAGACATACCAGGTTTGACCAAAGGCTCCAGCAAAGGAGAAGGAGTTGGTAATAGCTTCCTCTCTGATATTAGAAATTGTGATGCCCTGATCCATGTCATTCGTTGCTTCGATGACCCAAATCTGGTTCATATAGAGGAGACTGTTAATGCTGTTAGAGATATTGAAACAATCGATCTTGAGCTACAGGTAAAGGATTTGGATTCTATCGAAAAAAGAATTCAAAAATGGGAAAAACTAATCAAAACAGGAGATAAAAAGGCCAAGCCAGCTATTGAATCGCTAAACAAAATCAAAGATCACCTTGAGGGTTTTCAAAATCTCAGGACTTTAGATTTTTCTGATTTTGATATTGAGGTTACTGCCGACATGTTTCTTCTCACACTGAAACCTGTCATTTACGTTTGCAATGTCGATGAATCATCTGCATTAGAAGGAAATCAATATGTACAATCCGTCAGGGAAGCTGTTAAAGCGGAAAAATCAGAAGTTCTAATCATTGCTGGCCAGATGGAAGCAGAAATTTCGGAATTAGAGGAAGAGGAAGACCGTATTTCCTTTCTTTCGGATATTGGTTTGGAGGAGCCAGGCGTTAATAAGCTTATCAGATCAGCCTACCACCTTCTCAACTTACAAACATTTTTTACAGCAGGGCCCAAGGAGATCAAAGCTTGGACTATAAAGCAGGGCATGACAGCTCCAGAGGCTGCCGGAGTTATTCACAGCGATTTACAACGAGGGTTTATCCGGGCTGAAGTAATGAAGTATTCTGATTTTATCCATTTTGGATCTGAGTCGGCTTGCAGGGATGCAGGCAAACTGGCAATTGAGGGGAAAAATTATATTGTGGGTGATGGTGACATCCTACACATCCGTTTTAACGTATAAAGTATTCTCATGAGACATCTCCTAATCACTATTTATATATTATTTTTCGGTTTTACCGTTAACAATCCAGCAAATGGACAGTCTCAGAGATCAGTCCCCAAACTTGTTCTGGGAATTGTTGCCGATCCAATGGGACATGATTGGATCGACAAATATTGGGAATATCTGGGGCCTGATGGTTTGAAGAAACTGGTTGAAGGAGGAACCTCTTTCGAACAAACTAACCTCAACCATTTTTTAGCAGGTACAGGGCCGTCTCATGCCAGTATTTCAACAGGCACAACTCCCTATCAACACGGAATAATTGCAGACTCTTGGTATAATCGCCTGGAAAAAGGAGAAATTAGCTGCACAAAAGATTTTCTTACTCACACAATTGGGTCAAACAGTCAGGCAGGGAAACACAGCCTCAAGCAACTGTTAACACCAACCTTTGGCGATGCTCTTAAGGGTTCGGTTTACCCTGATTCTCGCGTGATAAGCATTGCATTAAAACCAGAGGCAGCCATGATTATGGGTGGCCATCTGGCAGATGGCTGCTATTGGTTTGATCCTTCTTCGGGAAACTGGGTGACAAGTTCGATTTATTCGGAAAGTCTGCCAAGCTGGGTTAATAACATGAACAATCGAAGTAGGCCTGATGAGTTGATTTCAGAAGATTGGGACCTGTACTTATCAGAGCCCAATTATGTTCATTGCAACCCCGACGATCAGGAGTATGAATTCGGTTTCTTCAATAATTTCAAGGTTTTCCCTTACAAACTAAAAAAGTTAAAACGGGAAAGTCTTAATCAGGATTATGAAATTATTATGAATATCCCAGCCGGAAACAGTCTAACAACTGAAATGGCTATTTCTGCTTTTTACAATGAAAGACTAGGACTTGATAATGATCCTGATTTATTATTGGTTTCATATTCCGCAATATCTGGTTTAGTCAACCGTTTTGGCCCGGAAAGCAGGGAAGTGATGGATGCAATAATAAGGCTCGACACAGAAATCAGTAGATTGTTATTGGCCATTGAAGAGCGAATTGGGAAAAAAAATCTGCTTGTCTTCTTTACAGGCACACATGGCAGCAGTTGGAATATTGACTACTCCAGAAGCCAAGGACTTCCAGCGGGTAGATTTAGATCCTTAAACGCAATAGCATTAACCAATTCTTATTTAAGCGCTCTTTATGGAGAAAATCAGTGGATAGAAAACTACATGAACCAGCAGGTTTATCTCGACCAAACCTTAGTGGATCAGAAGGAATTATTCCTTCCCGAAATTCAGGAGAAAACAGCTCGTTTCCTCAATCAATTCGAAGGGGTAGCAAGTGCACTGCCAGCTGATAAAATGATTAATGCTTCAATTTTAAATGCTCAGGGATCTATCATTCAAAATAGTTTTTACCCCAGTAGATCTGGAGATATTTTAATAGTTCTTAAACCTGGTTGGATTGAAGATGGAGAACAAGTTTCTGATTATCAATCTCCCTATCCATATGACACAAGAGTACCATTGATTTGGTGGGGGATGAACATTCCTTCACAGAAAATTCAGAATAACACTGGCATACAGGATATTGCTGCAACTATAATGCAAATACTCAAAATATCTTATCCTACATCAGGCTCTGGCAGATCCTTATTACTGCACCTCATTCAACAGAAATAACGATAATCCAAGATTAGCACAACAGGGGTTGACACTGGGGTTCTATTGCCAGGAAAAAGTCTCTATTAGGTGCACTACATCCTCTCTAATAAAGCCTATCAATGGGGCTAATGAGTCAACATTAGGCTCACAATCAAAATACAGAGCACCTCTTAAAAAGCCTGAAACACTATCTGTTACATAAAACTGCAACGATGAAGCTGTATTGCCCTTGATATCAAATAAAACGCCATAGACTGAAGTTTCTGGACTTAAAAACTCAGTTTGATTAATTGCATCTGCCTTCCCAACATGTTTGTATACAAACTCATGAGAATCTTCAATCAGTGCACCTAGATTATTCTCTACAGGTTTGTAAGTGATATATAAGTGTGCATTAAAAGCAGGGAAATCCAGATTTAGCCAATTGCTGACATCTTCACTTTGACTCTGAGTTGCTTTGTACTTATTCAATTCGGCGTAAGCAGGATAATTAAAACTAAATGGGTACCCCTCTACAATAGCTGTATACTCTTTCTGAGGTGTAGCAATTCTGTAATAACCACGTGGCTTTGGAATATGATTTGAGTTACAAGCTGCGATCAAAAATACTGTTATAATATATATATAGGATTTTCTTTTCATTGTTTCAATCAGGAAGGCTTACCTTTACCTGAGATATTCGCCTTCTATCTACCTCCAGAACCTTAAAAGTAAATCCATTGAATTCAACTACCTCGTCTTTCTCTGGCATTTCTCCCTTAAGTTCCAATATCAGGCCAGCCAAAGTCTCAGCTTCACCTTTTACCGAGTCAAACAGATCATCTTCCAATTCCAGGATCTTATTAAAATCATTAAGAAGAACCTTTGCCTCAAAGATATAGTTCTGTTTATTCAAACGTGTAAAGATTTTCTCATCTTCATCTGACTCATCTCCAATCTCGCCAACAATTTCTTCGAGAATATCCTCCATAGTAACCAAGCCTGATGTTCCTCCATATTCATCTACAACGATTGCAAGGTGCATTTTATTCTTTTGAAATTCCTCTAGAAGATCATTAATCTTTTTGTTTACAGGTACAAAATGAGGGGGCCGAATAAGCGATTGCCATCTAAAAGTGTCACTCTTATGGAAATGAGGCAGAAGGTCTTTAATAAACAAAATACCTTTAATATTATCTAGATCATCAATAAAAATTGGTATTCTCGAATAACCTGAATTAAGCAAAGTATTAATAAGATCCTTAAACCTTGTTCTAATATCAAGGGCAACAATATCTACTCTTGATTTCATAATTTCCTTGACGTCAATATTTCCAAATTTCACAATGCCCTTCAGGATTTTTTCATCATCCACCAATTCCTCACCAGTTAACTCAAGAGCATGAGATAGTTCATCCATGCTAATGTTTGTTTTTGGATCCTTTATCCGCTTTTGTACAATTGAGGTAGTACTGATTAATATTCTTGAAAAAGGCCTAAGGATCAATTCAAGAGTTTTCAGTGGCACTGACATAAACAATGCAAATCGCACACTGTACCTGGAGGCGTAAACCTTAGGGATAATTTCTCCAATCAGTAGGATAAAAAAGGTTATCAGAACCGTTTGTATAACAAACCCCAGTGTAGGAGAAGCACTAAAGTCAACAATTTCATTGGTTACCCATGTTGAGAGTATTACAATGCCAACATTCACAAAGTTATTGGCTATCAATATAGTAGCCAGAAGTCTATCAGAATGATTTATTAACTCTTTTGCGTCCCTGGGCATCCGCCCGTTTTTAAATTCAATTTCTTCCCTCCCCGAAGGGCCCAAAGCAAAATATGCTACTTCAGATCCCGAAATGAGTGCGGAAGCAGACAATAAAATAAAAATTATCAAAATACCAACCAGAATAGTCAGTGTAAAAGGTTGAAAAAGGATTTGTCCGGCTATCATGGCTGAATAATGTTCAATTAAGTAATTAATGCCTGCTTCCACATTCTATACTAGAAAGGGAGATCGTCCTCTTCAGTTGAATCTTCAGAGAATTCAGGCTCGTTTGCTTTAGTGGTATCAGATTTTTGGTCACCTGAGCTAACCCCTTGCCCCCCATTATTCTCATCGCCTTTTCGTCCTAGCATCTGAATTGAATTTGCCACAATCTCTGTAGTATAACGTTTATTACCATCCTTGTCGTCCCAAGACCTGGTGGTTATCCTACCTTCGATATACAGTTGCTTGCCCTTGGTTATATACTTTTCAGCCAATTCGGCAAGATGCCTCCAGGCTACTATATTGTGCCATTCAGTTTGTGTTACTTTTTCACCACTCTTATTCTTATATACTTCTGATGTGGCCAAACTAAAACTTGCAACCGCAGTGCCTCCTTCAAGGTATCTTACTTCAGGGTCCTTACCAACATTGCCAACCAAAATCGCTTTATTTACTGACATAAATTTGTTTATTTAAGTGAAACTAAAATTACGAAAATTCCCTACATCCCAAAAACTGGTTATCATTATTCTTGTCCTCTTTAAACAAATCCAGGAAGACCAGGTTTCCATTTTTTTTTCATTTAATATAAGCTTTATATGTATATAGATGCTAAAAGAGGCCGATAATGGAAAAAATAAATAGACAATTTCAGAATATCATCACTTTTTAAGCCAACATTATTGAGACATAACAAACTTACGCACCTGTAACTAACTGTTAATGTTATCGTTTCCACTAATTGATTAAACTTTGCTTTTTTTTAATTTAGTTTTTTAGTTTTTTCAGGAAAACGCTTATATTTGCACACCAAATGTAATTAGTTGATAATTAAAGATTTTAATGTAATGACCAAAGCAGACATCGTAAACGAAATTTCCAAAAACACTGGGATTGAGAAGGTAACTGTACAGAAAACAGTTGAAGCTTTCATGGGTACAGTTAAAGGATCACTTGTTAATGGTAACAATGTGTATCTCAGAGGATTCGGCAGTTTTATAGTAAAAAAGAGAGCTGAAAAGACAGCAAGGAATATTTCTAAGAATACAACCATTATTATTCCTGAACATAATATTCCATCGTTCAAACCAGCTAAAAGTTTCGTAAGTAAGGTAAAAAACCAAGTTAAATAGGTTTTACCTTTAACAATTTATAACCCTTTTATATTATGCCTAGCGGTAAAAAGAGGAAAAGACATAAGATGGCGACCCATAAGCGCAAGAAGAGGCTTAGGAAGAATCGTCATAAGAAGAAGAAGTAATTTTCTTTGAGCTTTTATTGTATTAAGTACAAACCTAAAGAGTGGATTCTCTTTAGGTTTGTACTTATATAAGAATGGTTGATGAAGTTGAACAACGCCAAATACTTCTCTAATTTGTGATCAGCGAACTAGTAATAGATGCCAAGTCTAAGGATATAACCATAGCCTTGCTTCAGGATAAACGTCTGGTTGAACTCAACAAGGAAAAATCGAATATTAAATTTTCTGTTGGGGACATATACCTGGGAAAAGTCAAGAAGATTATGCCAGGTCTTAATGCTGCATTTGTTGATGTCGGCTATGAGAAAGATGCATTTCTTCATTATCTTGATCTGGGTCCCCAGTTTCAATCTTTACAAAAATACTTGGGTCTTTCAAAAAGTCGAAAGACTCGTTTACCCGCCTTTGAACGGTTCAAGCCTGAAAAAGATATTGATAAGCATGGCAAGATAACCAGCCTTTTAAAAGCTGGCCAGGAAATTTTTGTACAAGTTGCAAAAGAGCCTATCTCATCTAAGGGACCAAGACTAACCAGCGAAATCTCGCTGGCGGGAAGAAATTTGGTTTTAATTCCATTTGCAGACAAGGTATCTGTTTCATCAAAAATTCAGTCGGAGGAAGAGCGTAACCGCCTGAAGCGACTGGTTCAAAGCATCAAACCCAAGAATTTTGGTGTTATTGTTCGTACTGTAGCAAAAGACAGAAAAGTTGCTCTACTGGATGCTGAGTTGAGATCCTTGGTTGATCGTTGGGAATCATCATTTAAAGAAATAAAAACTATCACCGCTCCAAGCTTGGTTTTGGGTGAGTTGAATAGGACATCCACTATTCTTAGAGATTTATTAAACAGTTCATTCAACAGCATTTACACTAATGATGTTGGAATGTACCGTGAAATAAAGGATTACATTGGTACAATAGCTCCCGAAAAATCAAAAATTGTAAAACATTATAGCGGACGTGCCCCAATATTCAACCATTTTGAAATTGACAAGCAAATAAAGGGCTTGTTTGGGAAGACCGTTTCATTCAAGAGTGGAGCTTATTTGATTATTGAACATACTGAAGCTCTTCATGTTATTGATGTTAACAGTGGAAACAGAGCGCAAAATGTTAATAGTCAGGAGACTAATGCCATGGAGGTAAACCTGGCAGCAGCTGAGGAGATTGCAAGGCAACTGAGATTGAGAGACATGGGTGGAATCATTGTTGTCGATTTCATTGATATGATTACTGCTGATAACAGGAAGAAGGTATTTGACAAGATGAAGGAAGCTATGGATATTGACAGAGCCAAGCACAATATCCTCCCTCTTAGCAAATTTGGACTAATGCAAATTACCCGGCAAAGGGTGAGACCGGAAATGGAGATCCAGATTATGGAGACCTGTCCATCATGTGGAGGCTCTGGAGAAATATCTCCTAGCATCCTGATGATTGACCAGATTTATAATCAATATCAATATATATTAAAGAAATTCAATAAGCCATATCTATCTCTCACAGTGCACCCCTACGTCGCGGCCTACTTAAAAAGCGGACTTATTTCAACTCAGTTGAAGTGGTTTTTTAAATTCAACCATAGGCTTAGAATAATTCCTGACTCAAATATTGGACTCATCAACTTCGAGTTTATTGACCAGAGGGGAGACAAAATTATTGTATAGATGGGATTGTCTCATAACCCTTCCCCTTTTAACAATAAGTTTGAATACTTAACAGTATTTAAGCTTCTCCTTCCATTTAATATTATTACTATCAATATATTTGCATCCAATAATTTTAATTTATGGGTATGAAACGCTATTTATCCTTGATTCTTATTTTTGCGATCAGCACCTTGGTCGCCACTTCACAAATTCTTGAACCAATTCAGTGGTCATTTTCTTCAAAAAAGATTAATGACAAACAATACGAACTTGTATTCACTGCTTCTATAGAAGACAGTTGGCATCTTTATGCCCTAGAAGTACCTCCCGGTGGTCCATTACCAACAGTGTTCACTTTTGAACCCTCAGCCCCTCCCGGTCGAGGACGATGATCAGTGCGGCGGCCGTCGACATCACGCCGGCGTTGAAGTCGCGTTCGCGCTGCAGCGCCCTCTCGGCCTGTTGCCGCCCGGTGACGTCCGAGACGACGGCGCCGTGCCGTCGCCCGTCGCCGAGGGAGAAGATGTGCACGTCCATCCACCGGCCGAGGGTTTGGTAAAGCCTGCCTGGCGTGATGTCCTTCATCGAT
>CAYUNU010000037.1:0-15603 GCA_964446195.1 uncultured Porphyromonadaceae bacterium
TTAATATCACGGTGAAAGATGTTTTCGACACCGAATATGCTGATTTTGGACATATTTGGCAGCCTGGGCGGTGGGTGATGGTTGGGGTTAATTATGAATTATGAATTATGAATTGTTAATTGTTAATGGTTAATTGTTAATGGTTTGAAAAAAATGAATGTGTCTAAGTTATTCTTTTATAATTAGTTGGATTGCATCTAGTCTTATTCTTGCGTTGTTGATGAGGGCTGCTAGATCTGTTTGTTCTTTGATTGCTGTTTTGATTTCTTCTGATCTGATTTCCTTGTTTTTCTGCTGCAATAGTTTTAGTCTGTTTACTTCATGATTTAGGGTTTGATTCATATGTTTCAGGCCTTTTGTTTTTTCTTTTATGCTTGTTTTACTAGCTATTTCAGTGGCTACTTTGATCATATTTGGTAGGATTGTTTCCACTAATGTTTCATTATCCAGCAGAGTATCAATATTGCCCGGAAGTAATTTTTTGTCGAAGGTTTCAACAGAATACATATCTGTTACTTCATTGCCTGCATGGTCCACAACAACCCTCAGTGGTGTGTTGGGAAGGAAACGATCGACATATATGCCTTTCCCTTTGGATGTTTCAAGTACAAAAAGCAACTCGAGTAGAATGGCAGGACTTTCCGCACCTCGAAGAACCCCAAAACTGGCACTTCCTGTTTCTGAACTTAACACCATATCTATTGCACCGGTTGTCATGGGGTGATCCCAGCTAAGGAAACTAATATCTTCCCTAATAAGAGCTTTTTTTCTATCGAATGTAACACGTATTCCTTCGCGAGGAATAGATGGAAAGACCTCAGTGATAATAGAAGCAGGCTGTAAGAAGTAGGTTCGGGCAGCAATATCTTCCATCTCAATATCAAAATGATTGAAGGTTCTAGTCAGGTACTTTTCAAGACTTCTATCCCGATCTTCTTTTTGAATTTGTTCTACTAGTTTTTTGGCTGTCTTTGGACGAAACGAATTTATTTCTAATAATCTGTCTCTTCCATCTGCAAGTTTAACTCTAAGTTCTTTTTGAAAGCCTGAAGTTTCGGTTATCAATGTCTCCAGTTCCGTGTCTTGTTCTGTTTCTGAGTGAGATTGGGAAAGGTTTATCAGTCTGTCGCCAAATAATCTAAAAATTTCATTTCCGCCCTCAATGTTTTTTTCAAAAGCATTCAAGCCTTCATGGAACCATCTGACTAGCGTATGCTCTGGGCTGTTGACGATGTAAGGAATATGAATGTTTATGTCTTCCGTTTGACCAATCCTATCAAGGCGACCAATTCTCTGCTCCAATAACTCCGGATGTAAGGGTAAGTCGAATAGTATGAGGTGATGAGCAAATTGGAAATTTCGTCCTTCGCTTCCTATTTCAGAGCATAGTAGAATTTGAGCTCCATCTAATTCTGTGAACCATGCTGCATTTCTATCTCTTTGTACAATAGTGAGATCTTCATGAAAAACGCCAACTTTCAAATTGGCACGTTTAGCTAGAATTTTCTCCAGGGCCAGAACTTTTTCCTTGCTCTTACAAATTAGCAGCACTTTTGCAGGATGGATTTCCTTTATTATTGTTGTAAGCCATTGAACTAGAGGGTCCTTGTCTTTTGTTGCCTCTAGAGGAATAAGATGCGGTATTCGCTTTTGGAATCCGCTCATAGCAGATCGGATATTTCGAAATACCACTCTACCCGGACCATGCTGGTCGAGTAAATCTTCTATAAGATTATCGATAAGTAAATCTCCTCCTTTACTAATCGATTGGATTCTTTCCTTCGGGAAAAAAGACTCCAAAACTTTTGTGTCCCTAGGTTGCAAGCCTTTTCCTGAGAACAATTTTTCTACAATATTTGCAATTCCAGAATGGTCGGTAGACTCATTTATAAAATCATCGAAGTTCGCATACCTGTTTGGGTCGAGTAGTCTAAGTCGTGCAAAATGACTCTCTACTCCCAATTGCTCCGGGGTAGCCGTGATAAGTAGCAATCCTTTTGCCACTTGGCTCAACAGTTCCACTACACCATACTCTGGGCTCACTTTATCAATAGACCATTCCAGATTATGAGCCTCATCAACAACAAGCATGTCCCAGCTCGCACCTATTGCTTGTTGAGTTCGTTTCGCTGACCCAGCTAAAAACTCAGTACTACAAATAATAAGTTGATTATCTAGAAAAGGGTTTCCATCTGGTGCGCTATCATCTAGTGAGGCGCAACGTTCTTCATCAAAAATACTAAACCACATATTGAACTTACGGAGGACTTCAACAAACCATTGATGCAACAACGACTCGGGAACGAGGATTAGCACCCTGGAAATTCGACCAATTAATAATAGGCGATGTATGATTAAGCAGGCTTCGATTGTTTTTCCCAGACCTACCTGATCTGAAAGCAATACACGTGGAGCATATCTAGAGCTAACTTCGTGTGCAATATATAGTTGGTGAGGTATAAGATCAATTCTACCACCCACAAATCCATTTACAGGAGATAATCTCCTTCTATATTCGTGTAGGAGTGTTTCTCTACGTAAAGAAAAAGCTTGAGGAGAATCCACATCACCCATAAAAAGTCTATCGTCAACACCGTGATTTATTGACACCTTGCCAAGATCAGCTTCGGATAGTTTTTTGTTCTTCCCGTAATACATATACAGATTACCCTCTAATTCAACTCGTTCAATCAGTAAATCTTGATTGTTTGTATCTGTAATGATATCCCCCGGAGTAAAAATAACTCGCTGAATTGGAGCACTTTCCAATGAGTACAATCTAATTTCATCGGGTATGGGGAAATGTATCTTGACTTTGCCTTTGCTGGTTTCTGTTAAAATTCCAACACCTAGCTCAGGTTCTCCCTTACTGGTGTATCGTTGATTAGGGAAATATTGTTCCATGTATTATTTCGGTTGTGAATCTGAGTCTTCAATATTGAAGCAAATTACGTCAAAGATAGTTGGTAATATTCTCTGCAAACTATAATCGAGAAGGTTAATAATATCTCCAGCTTCCAATCTCAATTTTACCTGTGCCATCACGGACGACTACTAGGGCTCGTCCCTACAAAAACATTTTTATTACTTTTATCCAAAATCTTTGTACTTATGAAACTGAAATCTCTTTCCCTATTTGTTTTTCTTATCCTGATTTTTTCTAGCTGCGACAATGGTCGTGAAATTGAGCGTGGTCTGATTACCGAGAATGGAATGGTTGTTTGTGCCCATCCGGAGGCTGCTCGTGTTGGTAAGGAAATTCTGGAGGCTGGTGGGAATGCTATGGATGCTGCTATTGCAGTTAATTATGCTCTTGCAGTTTGTTATCCTGCGGCAGGGAATATAGGAGGTGGAGGATTTTGGGTTGTCCGCACCGCAGATGGAGATGTGAGTACGCTAGATTACCGTGAAACGGCTCCGGCACTTGGTCATAGGGATATGTATCTTGATGATAATGGCGATGTTCTTGAGGGGTCGAGCACTGCAACAATCCTTGCCAGTGGTGTTCCGGGAACTGTTGCCGGGATGGAGGAAGGCCACAAAAAATATGGTTCAATGACATGGGAAGAGCTTGTAAAGCCATCAGTTGACATGGCTACAAACGGTTTTCCTCTTACTAAAGCACAGGCAAGTTACCTTGAAAGTCTGAAGAAGACTTTTCTTGAAAGGAATACCTGGGTTCCTCCATTCGTTAATGAGGATGGTTGGAATGAGGGTGATCTTCTAATTCAAAAGGAGCTGGCTTCAACACTTCAAAAGATTGCTGATCATGGAGCTGCCGGATTTTATGAGGGAGAGACTGCTGACTTGATTGTTAGGCAGATGGATGCCTTAGGCGGAATTATTTCTAAAGAAGATTTGAAAAGCTACAAGGCGATATGGCGAGAAGCGGTGAGTGGAAAATATCGTGGATATGATTTTTACTCTATGCCTCCATCTTCATCAGGAGGTATTGCTTTAGTACAATTACTTGGTATCACTGATAATTTTCAGATGAACAGGTATGACTGGCATTCACCGGGAGCTGTGCATGTAATGATAGAAGCAGAGCGCCGTGTTTATGCTGATCGGTCGAAGTGGCTGGGTGACACTGATTTTTTTGAAGTGCCAATGGAGGGTCTGCTGAATGGAGATTATCTTGATTCACTTGCTGAGACAATTGATCCTCAGAGAGCCAGCAAGAGTTCTGATATTTTGCCCGGAGAATTTGTCGGTTATGAGAGTGAAGAGACTACTCATTATTCTGTGGTTGATAAATGGGGTAATGCTGTTTCAGTGACAACCACCCTAAATAGTGGATTTGGTAATAAGATAGTAGTTGAAGGGGCAGGATTTCTGCTTAACAATGAGATGGACGATTTCAGCATTAAGCCCGGATTTCCAAATATTTATGGTTTGGTGGGTGGAGAGGCCAATTCTGTTCAACCTGGGAAAAGGATGCTTAGCTGTATGACTCCGACTATCGTATGTAAGAATGGTGAGCTTTTTATGGTTGTAGGAACTCCCGGCGGATCAACCATAATAACCTCGGTATACCAGACTATCCTTAATGTTTTGGATTTTGGCATGGGGATGCAGGAAGCTGTTAGTGCTCCACGTTTCCATCATCAGTGGCTGCCCGAATATACCAGCTTTGAGCGTGAAGCGATGGATAGTGAGTTGATTGATAAATTAGAAGCAATGGGGCATGAGATCCGGGCACGTGGTTCTATTGGCAGGGTTGATGCCATACTTGTTTTGAAAGATAAGCGGCTGGAAGCAGGAGCTGATCCCCGGGGGGATGATGCGGCTGCGGGTTACTAGGTAAATAAGCAATTGAAGTTTGACGTTTTTTCTTTTTGGAGAATAAATGATTAAAAGAGTGTGAATTTGAAGTTTGCAAATCTTAGTATATCTTCAATTTCAAGAGATACTTGTTCGATAATTCGTTCAACTTCACCACCAAAAAGTTTTCCCATAACAGCTCCATTCATTGTTGAAATGAATACCTGTCCATCAGATTTTTCGTATACCGCAAAAGACTTGGGCATCATATTGCCAATCTTTTTCCTTGAATCATCTATCAGCATTTCTGAGGAATATCCTCCATGACAATATTTAACGATTTTGAAATTCCCTATTGGCTTGGCATTACTTTTTATTACTTCGGAATTTTGGTCTAAGACATCAGTCACATGCCATCCATCTTTGTCATTTATGCGTTTGGTTAGGACTGTTACAGTTTTGTCAAAATCGTAGGGGCTTTTTATCTCTTTTACTAACATTTTTCCTGTGGAGACACTCAGAAATACACCAGAAAAAATAACTCCGATAATAATTCCAAATATGAGTGATACAGTTATTATAAGTTTGGTTTTCATGTCAATATGGTTTTATTCTTCATTAATACAGATTTCTCCCAAGCGAATTTTTTCAATTGTTTTCCAGGTGACCAGAATGATTGTACCAACTGCAATCGGGAGAAAAATAAATGCTAAGTACTTATAAATTGCTTGTTGCGTTATCTGGTAAGCTACTACAGATGCTATAGTAATTGCATCCAGAGGGAAAGTAAATGCCCACCATGAGATAAAAAACTCAAGGCTCCGAAAGCTTTTTCTTAGAAAGATCAGTAATGCAACGAAAAAGTAAGCTATCAGCAGCATGAATATTGCAAAAATATCCCAGCTTTGACCCAGTCTCATATATGCGATGAAACCAATAGCTGGTGGGGCTATCAGGATAAATAGGGTTGGTATAAATTTTTGTGGTAATTGATCGTGGAATATTACACGATTTAAAAATATTGTAAAGAGGATAATCCAGAAAAAGAACCCAATAGCAAAGTAAATAAAAGAAACTGCTTTGGGCATATATTCAACTCCAACAACCGGAATTAGGATATTACCAACAACCGGGATAAACCAGGCAGGGTTGAAAAACTTAATTTCGAAATTATGTTGTATCCAAAAGCTTATTGTGTGCAGCATCAGATAGGTATGAAGGATCAATCCTATCCACCAAAAAAGAATTGATAGGATAGGCCAGTAAGCGTGAAAAGCAATTGATAAGAGAAGAAAAGATATTGAGATTGCCGAAAAGAAATTTATCCTGATTCGGTGTTGAAAGTCCTTTTTTACTTCTTCGAAATGCTTTACTGTTTTCAGTCCATACATAAATGTAATGAACAGGAATATTCCCAATGAGAAAAAAAGGAGGACATCAAAAAATATTTTAGGAAGCCACTGTAAATGGTAGAATTTGCTAAAAACGATTGATAGTCCAGTCAATCCCATAACGATTGCGTATGCTGTAATGGGGAAATACTTGATTCTTTCTCTCATGAGATATGCTATTTAACTATTTTCTCTTATGTATGCGGATGCGCTGAGGGCTGCAATAGTACCATCAGCAACAGCAGTTGTTACCTGACGATATTTTTTAGGGATACAATCACCTGCAGCAAAAACACCGGGGATATTGGTCTGTTTGTCTTCATCAACAGGTATTTCCAGTCTATTGTTAAGCTTCACAATATTTTTGATTGAGCTGGTATTTGGCACATAGCCAACAAAAACAAATACACCATCAACATTAAGTTCACTGATTTTACCGGATGGGAGGTGTTCAATTTTAACCTTTTTCAGAGATTCTGTTCCTTCGAAGGCCCTCAATTCACTTTCCATAATAAATTCGATCTTTGGATTGCTTTTAGCCTCTTGGATGGCATGTTCAAAAGCCTGAAAATGATCAAATTGATGGATTATAGTTACTTTGCTGGCATACTTAGTAAGGCTAACAGCTTCCTCCAGGGCTGAGTTTCCTCCACCGATGACAGCAATCTCTCTTCCTTCGAAGAAGTCGCCATCACAAGTTGCGCAGTAGGAAATTCCTTTGCCTTTGAATTCTATTTCACCTGGGATATTCAAAGATCTTGGCAAGCCTCCCGGGCTTAGGATAACTGTTTTGGACGAGAATTTTCTGCCATCAACAAGCTCAACTGATTTTACAGGCCCATCCAGTTTATAATCGCTTATCCTGATGTTTGATTTTATCTTACAGCCAAACTCTTTTGCCTGTTTCTTCATGGTGTTGGCTAGTGAATAGCCTTGAGTAGTTTCAACACCAGGATAGTTTGCTATTTCATTGGTTAGAACCATTTGTCCACCAATAGCTCCCTCATTCAGAATAAGAGTGGAGTGTTTGGCACGGGAGCTGTATATCCCGGCAGTTAATCCTGCTGCTCCCGCACCGATAATCATTACATCAAAAACTTCGTCCATTGTTTATTGATTAATTGCTGAGTTTTTCAGATATAATTGAAACTACCTGATCTCTGTTCTGAATGCTGGTTGTTGCTTGAGCAACTTTGCCATTTTTGTAGTACATGGTAAAAGGCAGTCCCATGAAACCTCTGCATTCAGGTGCATTACGAATAATTCCGGCCTCAGGTGCGTCGAATGCCATTACTGCAAATTTGATATTTGGATGCTCTTCCTCTAGTTCTTCCATAACATCATAAACAGGTATACACATAGGACCCATTCTGCCGCAGCAGACCATTACATTTTCGTTTTCACTAATCATTTTTTCCAGCTCTGCAGCTGTTTCTACCTCTTGAAGGCTTGTTTGTAAGTATTTCATGTCTTATTTTTTTAGATTGCAAAGGTGCAGATGATTGATGTCACAATTAGTTTTTCGGTGTTGTAAGATCATAAGCTAAAAGTTGAAATGTGACAAGCTTTTTGTTAGCATTGATCAATTGAATAGCTTTGCATGGCTTTTAATAACAACAATTTATTTTAATGAATGACACTTTGAACAGTATTCCTGATGAATTTCTTGAGTTAAAAGAAAGCAGGACACGCTTAAGTTATACTGGTGGAGAGAATATCTTTAAGCAGGGAGCTTTTTCTCCTTATGTTCTTTATATAATTAGTGGATTAGCCCGAACTTTCGTGGAAACCGGTCAGGGAAAACAAGTTAATCTGAGGATTGCCAAAGCGGGTGAGTTTTTGGGATTATCGGCAGTGTTTGGGGAGAGTCATTATCTTACCTCAGCTATAGCATTAAAGGACACACTAGTGTGCATGATAAATAAGGATAGTTTTGGCAGCCTTCTCAAGGATCATAATGAGTTTGCGATGCAACTGATTGCTCAGAATTTTTTGAATGAGCGTCGTATGATTGAGATAATCAGGAGTTTAAACTATAATCAGATGAGGGGCAAACTAGCATCTGCTATTTTGTATTTGTCGGATGAGAAATTTCTTGATGAAGGTGTTTTTCAACTGCTAACTCGTCAGGATATTGCTGATTTTGCCTCTATCTCTCTCGAAAGTACCGTACGATTTCTAAAGGAGTTTGATAAGGAGAATATCATTAGTTTGGATGGCAGGGAGATAATAATTAGCGATCAGGAAAAGCTCAAGAGTATTGCTGCTACCGGATGATTCATTTCACTTTATTTGACGCATTTGATTTTGTAGATAAAAAACAGAGAGCTCGATACTATTACTATAAATAGAATAAAAAAGCTCTCAAAACTAACTGTCTTTATTAGCCAACCTCCAAGCAGAGGAAATAGCGCGGGTATAATATTTCCTGCCCCTGCAAAGCCTGCGTAAATAGCTCTGTTATGATTTCCTGATATCTCAAGAAGAACGCCGTTCATACTTATTGTATAGAGAGCAAACACGATTCCACCGATCAGAAAAATCAGGAAAAATGGGGGAGTGCCCTTAGGTAGCATAACTAATAATGGCAATGATATTGCGAGGAGACTATTGAGGTATAGAATGTTGCGATATTTTATCCTTTTTGAATAAACGAAAATTAGAATGCTGATCAGTACAGATCCTGAAATCTTGAAGATGAGCATATTTCCAATTCCACTACTATCGAGTTGAAAGTATTCCTTTGCATAGAGAATGATGAAGGGTAAAAAGCTGATTACGATGCCTTGGGTATTTACAAAACCTAAGAAGTATCCTAGTCTTGGATTATCCTTAAGTTCGGATTTCATTATTCTCAAAAACGCTTTAAAGTTTTTAATAGGTAAAGAAGCCGGAATAACTTCTTTTATTCTCCAGAATCCCAAGGATGCAATAGACAAAGCAGCAAAACCAATTAGAATTGCATAGGCATAATTCATAGGGAAACCGGTACTGCTAATAACTTGTTTCGCAAAAAATGCTGAGATGACCAATACAATTCCGGTGAGCATCTGCTTTGACGAAAAAAATGATTTCCTATCGTCTTGCAATATTGATTTGCCCACAATATCAGTATAACTAACGTTGGCAAATGCTCCTCCTATGGCAAAAATTGTAATAAACAGAAAGATTAGCCATATCATATTACCTTGTTGGTGAGATGTTAAGAAGAAAAGAATAGTTCCTAAGCCCAAGAGAGCAAACATCCTTGTATTGATTCCCAGGAGCAGGTATTTCTTTTTTAGTGACTTATTGCTGACATATGGTGCGAACAATATTTGAGTTAGACTTGATCCGCCAGTGAGGATGGTGGCCATTATGCCTATATGCATAGAAGTTCCACCAGCTTCAATAAGCATTGCCGGGACTATTGTGTCAATATCTAAGAAGCTCTGGGCCAGGGCAAGAAAGCCGGCATGCCACAGGAAAGAGATGAAATTCTTTTTTGATATAGCCTTAGTTAGTTTTGAGCTCATTGCTGTCGGGCATAATGGGCATAAGATATGACATTTTTTTTAGAGGTATAATGTTTATTTTATTTTTGATTTTAGTATCCCATTTTTTATCATAAACAAATTGTATTTGTTTGATTTATGTTCCCATTCATCTCTTATCCAGTGAAGGTGCTTGCCGATTACCTCTTTTGCATTCTCTGGGTCATTCTCTTGTATAATAATTGGTATAAAGTGTTCATTAACCATTTTGATGTTTTTCCCAAATTGCAGTGCAACGATAGCCTTAACATTTCTCTCTGCCAGGAACTGGACTATCGCGTTTCCTTTTGTTTGTGATCCGTGTTCTTTTTCTTCATCAACCGACTTGAAGATATTTTCTTCCTCTGCTACCAGTTTCAGTTCATTGGATACAACTTCGTACAAAAGATATTTGTCTGCATCTCCGAAATGACTCTTTTTGAATCGGTTTTGTGTGTTTACTGCGAACGCAAATTTCATGTCCATATTTCAGTTTTTACTTTCTAGTCATATGACAAACGTGTATTCTTATCAGACAGGCTGGGTTCAATTAATTCCTGCCATTCCGGGCTATCCCATGTACCCATATTAGTGTGGGTTTTGAGATATTTTTCAGGGATAGGGTGAGTCCCGACTACTACTTTCATACCATATTTATCTTCGATGAAATTACGAAAGTGATTAATGTACGGGCATGGAGGATAACCAACCACAAAGCCTGTTGCAAAATGGACAATTTCGGCTCCATTTTTCTTCATTTCCTCCGGCGCATATTCAATGTTACCACCGGGACAGCCATCACAAGTTGTATAGCCAACCAGTTCGAGGTCTTCATTTTCGCCATAAATGCTAAAGGCTCCTTCCTTATTTTTCATGGCCCTGAAGCATTTACCACCTGCGCAATTATGGTAACGATCACAGATAATTATTCCGATTTTAGTTTTTTCAGTACTCATGGGATTTACTTTAATATTTGTTAGTAATATTCTTTTAAAAAGTCTTTAGTTCATTGTTTTTAAAGGCTTGATATGATTGTTTAACATTCATTTCGCCTGCTCCAACAAAAATTTTCACATTTGATTTTTCCAAAATAGTTCCGGCATTTCCACCAGGGCCATTTCCAGTTATTAAAACATCAGGTTTTAATTCAAAAAGTTTCTGAGCTGTGCGGGTTCCTGCGCCATGAGCCTCATTTTCAATATCCTGGTTGTTGAAGTGCTCCAGTATGTTTTGGTCTTCATCAAAAATCAGGATAAATTCTGTTCTGCCAAATCTAGGATCCATTTGCGACTCCCAGTCAGTTCCTTTTGTTGTAAAAGCTATTCTCATATTAATTTTTGTGATTAGTTAAATTAATTATTGATTTCCATGAACCAGTAATGAGTTCAGATAATTGTTTGTTTGCTATTTCCAATATGGTTTTTCCCAAAGTCATTGCTTTTGTGAATTCTTCATTATATGGTAATTCAGCAATAAGTTGGATCTCATTTTTTTTCAGGAAGGTTTTTATTTCCTTGCTTATCGAAGTGTTTATATCTGCTTTATTAATTATACATGCTGCAGGTATTTTGAAATTTTTCACTAGTTGATACACTCTTTTTAAATCGTGTATACCTGATATTGAGGGCTCAGTAACCAAAACCACTAATGATGCACCGCTCAAAGAGGAAACAACAGGGCAGCCGATTCCCGGTGATCCATCAATCAGGATAAGGTTTTTATCCTGATTTTCAGCTAGTTTTTTTGCTTCGCTTTTTACTTTAGCTACAAGTTTACCTGAGTTATCGGCACCTATGTTCAGCTTGGCATGTACCATTTGACTGCCAGTTTTGATATTAGAAATATACCATTCGCCAACTACAGGTCTTTCGTTTATTATTGAATTTGCGGGGCATATACGGGCACAATAGCCACAACCTTCACAGCTGAGTTGATTCACAATATATTGATCCTTGTCAAAGCTGATAGCTCCGAATCTGCACACTTCCTGGCATTTGCCACATAGGGTACAATCATCCTGAATAATATGTGCTATTTCGCCACTTTGAAAGTTTTCTTTTCTGATAGGCTCCGGTTTCATCAGAAGATGCATATCGGCAGCGTCGACATCACAATCAGCAAGAATTATGTTCTCCCCTGCGAGATAGGCGAAGGCAGCAGTTAGAGAAGTTTTTCCAGTGCCTCCTTTTCCGGATATGACAACTATTTCTTTCATTAATAAGCCTTAATATCAATGTTTTGTATGTGATTTTTGATTTGTTGCAGAGCCATCTCCATTTCCGGGATTTGCTGATATACTATTTCTCCTCTTGAGTATAACTCAGCAATTTTTCTTTTGTTAGGAATTTTAGCAAGTATTTTGATATTCTCATCATGGCAATATTCCACGACTTTGTCATTACCCAATCCATAGCGGTTTATCACAACACCAAATAGTTTATCCATGCTCCTTACTGTCTCCACCGCCAGTTTGAGGTCGTGAAGGCCGAAAGGTGTTGGTTCGGTTACAAGGATAATAAAATCGGAATCCTTTGTGGCTTCAATTACCGGGCAGGAAGTGCCTGGGGGAGCATCAAATATTTTAAATTTGGCTTCCGGGAAGTGTTGATCTATGTATTCAATCGTTTGGGAAATCAAAGGCACAGCCTGTTCTTCACCAACGTCGAGGCGACTTTCTATAAAGTTTAGCTTTCCTTTTCTATAGTGGCTCAATTGGCCCATTTTCTGCTTTATCATTGGCAGTGAAGATGTTGGGCACAATTCGGAGCAGGCATAGCATCCATGACATAGTTGAGAAAAAACCATTATTTGTTGTCCCAATTGTATAACTGCATTAAAGTTGCATACTTCCTGGCATAGGCCGCAAAGGGTGCAATTTTGTTCTTGCCAGTTGGGGGTCATCTTAAATTTTTCCTCGGAAGAAATGAGCTCACCTTGTATAAATAAGCCTGAGTTAGGTTCTTCCACATCCAGATCTGCCAATACTGTTTCGAAATCTTCAGCCAAATATGTTGAAAGGTTGGTTGAGAGCGTTGTCTTTCCTGTTCCTCCTTTACCGCTTGCTATTGAAATTTTCATAGATAATCCTGGGAAAAAAAGGAAGGACAAGCTATTTCAGGGCTTGTCCTTCCTTTTGATTACACTTAATTGTTTTTTGAGCCAGCAAGCTGTTTTTCCAGATATGCTAATTGATCTTTTAGAACCCTGATATCATTTTCAATTAGAGTTTTCTCTGAAACTGCAGGATCATTTGCAACAATTTGATTTTGCTGAGCTTGTCGGAATCTCAAACCTTGACCAAAGCCGAAGCGGAATCCTCCTCTTATACCTCTGCCGCCAAATGCACCTCTACCTCTGCCACCTCCTCTAAATCCTTGTCCTTGAAACGACTGATTACTAATAAAGCCTGGCTGATTGTTCCCAGTACAATAGCCTTGAGCTCTGCCGGTCATGGAGCCTTCTCCATCCGGGCCTGTTTTGTTACCTCTTGGCATTTCTACCTCCTATTTTTGAATGTGAATGTGAATTTATAATGTTAGTACAACATATTCCATGACCAAAGCCTCCGGCCAGGTTCTCCAATTTTTTTGAAGAACATACCGGACACTTGCTTAATGGTAAATCAATACTCGTTTTAAACATATGGCCACAATCAAAACAACGTATAATATTATTTTTGAAATGAATATTTCCGCCTTCAATTGTTAATAGTTGTCCTTTGATTAAAAAATCAGCTATTTTTTTTCTGGACTTGTCGATAAGTCTACTGAAAGTAGAACGAGATATACCCATCTCCATAGATGCTTCTTCGTGCGACATGCCCTCTGAGTCTGCAAGTCTTATAGCTTCGAATTCATCCAGAGAAAGAAGTTTTTGCTCAAGGTTCTTGCTGGCTATACCTGCCGGCTTGAATTCGACAAAAAGAGGTGGCTCGTATACAATTCTATTATTTTTTGGGCGCGGCATATGTTATATTTTACCTTTTCGAGTGTAAAGGTAATGAACATATGTGCAAAAAGCAAATTGTTTATCCAATTTTGACAAGTTGCTCCAGATATTTTTTATCCAGGACTTCTATATTTTTACCTTTAATTTTTAGTATTTCTTGTTCTTTAAGTTGACTTAGGATACGGGAGGTACTTTCTTTTGACAAGCCTGCCAATTCGGCCAATTCCATTCGTGAGATAGTTAAGCGAAAAACCCGACTGTAATATATTTCATTTACCAGATATAGGATAGCTTCAGCAATTCTGGCTTCCATATTTTTATATATTACTTTAATAATGCGCTCGGAATATCTATGCTGAAGCTGATTGAAGTGTTTAATGATTTTGGGAACATTACTTTTATTCGACATCATGATTTGTTTAAAAGCACCGATATCAATCAAACATGCTTTAGAATCGACAACTGCAATACTGGTTCGATAGAGCATATCATCCTCAAAAATTGCCGGGAAATCAATGAACTCAAAGGATCTGACAAGATGAAGGATGAAGTTTTTTCCATTATCTCCCTCAACCATAACTTTTGCCATTCCATCTAAAAGGAAAATGAGATATTTAGATTCCGTTCCTTGTTTGTAGATTGTTTCTCCAGCCTTGAAAATAATTTCACGTTTATTATGCATCAGGAATTCTGATTCATCCAGAGTTAGCTCGTTGAAAAAGCATTGATCTCTGGATGAGCAGAAAGAACATTTCATTATTGGCTTGGTAGTTTCCATCTTTTTTAAGGGGTCGTGCTTAATAAAAAGTGAGGCATCTCACTTTTTTTTGGTTTACATCTCACTTTTATATTCACGAAGTGTTTTAAAATCTCTTCACTTTTGCCTTGACTATTGCAATAGTAATCAAAAATGCAAAAAACTGAATCAAGATTTGGGACTATTTTTAAGCGTGAAGCTTTAATGGCTGCTTCTAACAGTTTTAATACCCATGCTCTTGTTTTAAAATCCAGGGATCCTTATCCCGGATATTACTGTTCTGAAAAGAACCCATCTGATAATACTTGCAAAGAACATTCCATTTATCTTCCGGTTTATTCTGGGTCACTGCCCTCTGAAGATTACTTATGTCGTTTGTGTTTAGCAGCGAAAGAGAGGTTTTGTATTTCATCTTGTCCTGCTCGTTTTTCGTTGGGAGGCAAGATAGTGAAGGGAGTTAGGTTGAAAGATATAGAAGCTGATGCAGTTGATTCTGTTGTTAAATTTTTTGAGGAAGATGGATTAAAGTTTTATCCAGAAACTAAGGTTGGTACATATTTAAGCCACATTTATTTAAAAGAATTTTTTGATGTTGCACAAATCGCTGATAATGTCTATCAGAACTCCATTAATCCCGACTTATACTATCTGGTAATATCTGATCCTGTGGAATGGAATATTTTTGAGCGTTTATTTACTTATCAAAAATCCAGAGCAAATTTTAAAAATTACGATGCTGCCTTAGGATACTGGTATACCCGACCTAAGTTCACAGAATTTGTTCGCATATATGGAAAGAATCTTTCAACTGACAATTTATTGGAAATTAGAAAAGAATTCCTGAGAAATCTTAAGGCATTAAATGAATCCAAAATCTTGATTTAAGGTACTTATAATGAAGCTAAAAGCAATTTTAATAATGTTTACTGTCCTGATGGGAATCTGGATGATTCTGAATAATTCCCTTCAACCGGAGATTTGGCTTGCAGGGGCAGTAGTGTCTATACTTCTGTCTGTTCTACTTTGCGGCTATTGTGGAGTTTTTCAAGGCGTGAATCTTACACCCAAGGCTCTTTTATACACAATAGTTTATTTGTTTGTGTTTTTATATGAGTTATTAAAAGCCAATCTGGATATTGCGAAAAGAGTTCTAACGCCTTCTTTGCCCATTAATCCTGGTTTGATTAGGGCTAAAACAGTACTTAAATCCAAGATGGCCCGACTGATACTT